>CAZGYZ010000270.1:0-3423 GCA_964530675.1 uncultured Nitrospira sp.
TGAGGCTACTTCCGATCTGTTCATGTAGCGGGTAAGCACAGGACTGGTTTCTGTCGTGTGAAATCTTCGGGGCGAGAACCGCATGCTGGTGCGCCGGCTTGCTAAGGGATTGCCGAAACCCGTCGAGAATCTGAAACCCCCGGCGATCTTTCATTGGAGTGCCCTTTCAAAATCATGTGACATGGAATATTTTCGGAAGCTGTTCTCGCTCGGATTCCTCAGTTCAGAATACAGCATTAGTACGCGACTCCCGCATATTCCGTCACCTGGCGGTTCCGCCAGGTGACGGAATACGTAGATTATGAAAAACAGTAGCCCCAGGAAACGAAGTCACCTAGATGTCCTCTCGAAAGGAGACAGCTGATGCGCAGAATGAACGATATCGAGTTCAGTGAGAATGGTTTTGTCGTGAAGACGTTGCACGGGGAGCAACTTGCACAGTCATATCGCCTCCGGCATAAAGTGTTTGCCGAGTCACTGAAGTGGGTTCCTGAGACGGATGATAGGCAGGAAATGGATCTATACGATATGTGGGGAACAACCGTTGGCTTAATCAGGGATGATGGAGCGGTAGTTGGGGTGGCTCGACTCCTTCCCTCTTCCGGGCAATTCATGCTCGAAAAGGAGTTCGGCGCCCTGCTCCCAGATGGCTACCAAGTCAGAAAAAATTCAGATACTGCTGAGATCACCAGACTTGCGGTCGATCCTGAAATCCGAGATAGAGGACTCTCGTCCAAGATGATGCTGGCCCTGCTAAAAGGCGTCTATCAATGGGCGGTTGAGAACGACATTCGGTACTACTACCTTGAGGTCGAACACCGATTCTTTCGAACGCTTCGAGCGCTAGGGTTCCCTTGTGAAATGATAGGCGAGCCGGTGGTACTTCCTCCAGCTGGAGCCAGTTCAGTGGCAGCGCTGTACGACATGGTTCGATTTGACGAAGAGAACGCGATCAAAAAACCGCAGTTACTGAACTGGATGTCCTCAATTGAGACGCTACAGGGTGAGATGATTGTGGGTCGGACTTCTGCTTATTCAAACTGCGAGCGATTGGCGGTAATGGGTGCGGCGGCGTGAAGATAGACGAGGTGAACCTCACTCCAGGAGCAGCCTGCCGTCCTCTTGTGAGGAACTTAACGAAGCTGACTCTGTTTATACCACATTAGGCAGGCCATGTTCGATGGCGGTCGCAACCGCATGGGATCGCGAAGTGACGTCCAGCTTCGAGAAGATGCTTTCCACATGGAACCGTACGGTTCGTTCTGTCACGCCTATTATTTTGGCGATCTCCCAGTTCGTCTTGCCGTTTTTCACCCAGTTGAGAATCGTCATCTCACGCAGCGTAAGTTCCCTGACGCAGGGCGCAACTGCTTGCGAACTCTTTGGGGCAGTGCGTAAGAGGGCAAGATGGACGTGATATCCAAAATATTCGACCAGCGGGACATAACGTTTTGCATCCACTCGTTCAGCAGAGGCAAATGAACAAAAGGTTCCGACTCCACATGCGGGATCCGCTGATCCCGTTGTGATCCCATCCCCTAGTCCGAACTCCTTCGCCGCTGCCATAAATTCGCGCTGTTTGTCTGAGCCTGTGGCCTTGTAGGTAGCTTCCCAATGTTGAGTGCCTGGTTCCCGTAAGGCTGTCTGGAAGACCGGATCGACTTCAAAGTACCCCTTCTGCCAATAGAGGCGAAGCCATTCTTCCGGATAGCTGACATTGAGTACGTTGGTAAAGCCCTCAAACGCGCCAGCGCGACTGAGTTTTGCAAGTCCACCGATCACCCGGGTAAAAGGAAACAGCGCTTGAAACCGTGCGAGCACATCTTTGACATCTTCGGGGCTTTCTGACTGCACAGCAAAGTGCAGAACCTCGATAAAACCTTCGCACTCCGCTTTGCTTAGCCGGGTAAATAGGTCTTTGGGGAAGGGGCGCTTTTCCTGGACATGTGCCATAGATGGCTCCCGATAAGATGGTCCGAATGAACGCTACCATACTACATGGCAGATTTGCGAGAAGGTATTTTGGCCCTAGTGAGATCGCTCTCAATCGGTTATATCCTCAAGAGCATTCTAATTGTCTCCATGTTCCTGATAATACGTGAGCTTGAGTCTGTCAGCTAACGGACGGCCGCTGTAAGGGTTATGGTATGCGGAACCAAAGATACCTCTTTGCTCTAGGACTAATCTGTCTACTGTGTCCCTCGCTTGGACATGCGCAGGCGCTTAGGTTCCAGCCACAAGGGGCGGTTGCTGCCGGGCAGGGGAATGCCTTTGCCGCACAGGCCGATGATGCTTCGGCCATTCACTACAATCCGGCAGGACTGAGTCAGGTGGATGGAGTCCAGGTCATCACTGGAACAGCCCTGCTCGGGGGATCCGTCAAGTTCAATAGCCCGACCGGGATAGATAGTCGAGGGGATTTTGGAGGCAGTGTCGCGCTTCCCCCGCCTAGCCATTCCTACGTGAGTGCAAACCTAGGAGCTCTCGGGTGGGACAGTCTGTCGAAGGTGACGGTCGGACTCGGTCTGATTTCACCGTTCGGTTTGAATATCCGCTATCCGCTGGATGGCCCCTTCAATACCGCTATCACCACTGCGGCGCTTCCGCTCATCGATATCAAACTGACCGTGGCCTATAAGCTGAACGATCAGTTGGCCATCGGAGTCGGCGCCGACATCTATACCTTCGCAAGCTTTCTTGGAGAGGGACACGCGGAACAGAAACAAATCTTGGGTGGCGCGTCCGTCGAATTCAACGGCAACGGAACAGGGGCTGGGGCAACTGTCAGCCTGCTCTACACCCCACTGAGAAACGGCGATGGCAAACCGATTGCTTCCGTCGGACTGGTCTATCGCACCCAGGCTGTGGTGCCGTTGAGTGGATCGTTCTTAGTCAACGGGGCGAAGGTTGCCGATGCCTCCACCAATCTCGTGCTGCCGCAGATCTATACCGGAGCCATTGCGATCTGGCCGGTTCGCACGAGTGAGCGGGAATGGAAATTGGAGCTCGACGTGGAATATGTCGGGTGGAAGTCGAATCGTGATCTCGACATCCACCTCTCCTCCGGCGGAGTCTTCCCGCAACCGCAACAATGGAAGACAGTGCCGGTCGTGGCGATCGGGACCGAATACAAATGGCTCAACCCTGCGTGGTTACCTGATTGGGATGTGGCGGTGCGATCAGGCTACACGCGCACCGAGAATCCCGTTCCTGATATGACGTTCAACCCGGCAATCGTGTCTTTATCTTCCAATACGCTATCAATTGGAGCGGGATTCTTGTGCAAAGACCAGGGCCAATTTCTTGGTATGGTGCCATGCGGAGGAACCTCCTCTCTATGGCCGAAGGCGATTGGCATGGATGTAGCGTTTCAGGAATGGTTTTATGAGCCGCGCACGGTTGTTGGGAACCTTAACTCCACCG
>CAZGYZ010000271.1:0-3421 GCA_964530675.1 uncultured Nitrospira sp.
GGGTTAGCCGCTCTTGGTTGGGCGAGGTGAGGGACTGAAACTGTATCCCGATCCCGTGCGCGCCGGACCAGCGTACGACAGCGCCTTGGATTAGGATGGGGATCTCTGTTTTGGGGAGATAGAGCAGAAGATCCACTTTCATTCCGGCGGAAGCTCGAAGGGGGCTTTCAAGTCGACATCCTTTGCGTGACAGATCCAGAGCCTTGTCAATCGGATGGAGGCGCCCCTGGTGGACGAGGGTGCCGGAAAAAGCCGCTTGGAATCGAGGATATTGTCGAACTACCATAACGTGGTCCTTTTCTGCGGTCTTGCCGCTGGATGATCCTATGGACTTCTCAATGGTGGGACTATGCAGATGTAATGCCAGTTGGATCCGATGGCCGGTGTCTGTTTGTTCATGACTTTTCGTATTTGAAACTCAATGATTGAGACGGTCCTGTCCCTTCATGCTCATCGGTGCAGGCAATAAGAAACACCCTGCTAATGTTCCGATACCCTCGTGTGCTGCGGCGATCCTGGGCACCTGTCTATGCAGTGCGGGTGGATGAGTATGGTCGAAGATCAGGGGAGTGGGGACTTAGTGGCCCGGTTACTTGGCAATCGTGATGCTGGGAACCCCGACGCGAGGTACTTCGCTGACGGTCATCTGGAGCAAGAGATACAGCATTTGGAAGGCTTCGCGGTTCCAGCGCGCTAATGGTCCCGTGGTGTTCACGGCGTAATATTTTCCGTGGGACTGAATCGAGAGATCGGCTCCAGAGAGAGTGCTATCAGACAATACGATCTCCATGGTGTGGACAGGATTTTCGTGGACCACTGGGGTCCGTGGATCCTTGTCGACGTGGTATTCGGGGTCTTCTCCAATCGATCGACCAAGAAAGTTGAGAATGGTGTTGAAGCTCCGCAATCGGAAGTCTCCCTTGATGGGGTATTCCCCTCCAACATGCCCCGGGCGGATGTCGAAGGATACATCGTTGAGGTGTCCTTCCTCCGTTTCGTCGATTAACCGGGCCCGTTCGTCCGGCGAGAGAGTGGCGGGATCATAGTTGGTGATGAGCGTTCGTCCCAAGACTTGTTTGCGAATGGTGTAGGTGTTGTCTTTCTGGTTGTAGGTGACGAGATACTCTTTCTGTAATGCCTGAAAACCTTCGGCTGTGACCGAGTTGGCGGGGATGGTCCATGTCCGATGGTAGACGAGCGGTTCGGCATGGAGCTGGTTCTGGTCCTGAATGGCCGAGAGGTGCGTTACCACCCGGCGGAACATCTCGTAGCCTGTTCGGTCTGCTGGCCTATTGCGGTAAGCAACCTCCTGGCCATGTTCCGTGATCCGCAGTTCCTGTGCCATCAGCCGCAGCAACAGATCGATGTCGTACCGCTGTCTGAGGAGGAGGAGAAACTTGGTTTCCTGATAGGGGGTCAAGAGCCGCTTAGTGAACTCTTCCCCTTCGATCGGCACGATACTGATGGTGGGGTTCTCTGCCATGCTGCCGCCGAAGATCGGCATGAGCCCCCTGCTGGCCTCTCCCGTAAGGGCCGGAGTGGCGCCGGCGCTGACACGAAAATCGAACGTCGCGGCGATATTCGAGACGCCGGTGAAGTGAATCGGTTGGTGCTGATGGGCGCGGGCGATGTTGATGAGCAGTTGTTTGGAGATGGCATCCGTGATCGCCTCATCGTAGGTCGTCACGGCGCGATTCAGCGTGATGGGGGAGAGGCAGCCGGGCATGGCCAGGCTGCATACGATTCCCGCCAGAGTCAATCGCAGGAGGGATGTTGAACGCTGTCCCATCGTCATGTGAACAACCATCGAGCGAGCCCGAGAATCTTTCTGGAGGTTTGTAGCATAACCGGCAGCGGCTGCCTAGCTGGTCGTACGTGTTTCGCGGTGGAAAACAAAAGGGGTCGGGCGTCTCATTGAAGACGCCCAACCCCTTCGATCGCTGCAGTTAGTTCAGCGGTGGAATCACTCCGGCAAATGTCAGCAGATCGGTGATGCGAAAATCGCCCGGCGTCGCAGACGGCAGTACCGGTGTCCAGTTTGGCTGAGCGGCCAGATAGGAAGTATCATCGGCCTTCAGAAGGCCAATAAACACCTCACCGACGATGCGGCCTCCCACCGGTCCTAACCGAAGACCATTCTCCATGATTTCCGCTTCCTTCAAGATGTAAAACCAGAGCGGCGTGCTCTTCTCCATGCCAAATGGTGTGAGGGCCTCTAGTTGTGCCGGCGTCAACGCCGGAAGGTTCATTCTGCGCGCAATCGCCTGGCCGGACGGTATCCCGAAGTTGACGTGACGCATCAGATTGCGTGAAGCCAACGACTGTATCCCATCGGCCGGCAGACCAGGGGCAGGCCCACGCGAGCCTGGAAGTAGCATCACCACGCTGGAAAGTTTACCGTCAATCTTTTTGTTGGGCCTGAAATTGCCATCGCCGAAATTGAAGAACGTTTGCCAGTCGACAAACCGACGCGGTGCACGCTTCCCGCCACGCAGATCGATTGGGTCCGGGTCGTTGGGATCCTGGGTATCGTCGAAGAGAAATGCGAAGAACGGCGTCGCCGGCGTGACGGTGGGGCCAAAGTTGAGGCGATAGCTCGGGCGAATTTGCGAATGGCCGAAGCGATAGGCTGACACTGAAAATTCGATGGGGATCAACGGATTCTTTTTATCCACCTCGTAAAACCGGAGTCCTTTTTTAAGGATGTCATCGACGCGCTCTTGGCCTATTGTCAGCGGCAGGAATTCGTGCAGGATGATCCACTGATAGTGCCAGCGGACCTGGCGTTGGGCCAGCTTGAAGATCCGGTCAGCCGATTGATCGGCAAGCGCAGGATCCTTTCGCAAGTGGTCGATTACCGCGTTATGAAAACGCAGTACTGCCAAGTGGAACTGAGCAAGGATCACGTGTTCGTCGTTTCGGCTATCTCCGAGGATGGCGGTATTATTGCTAGGATTACGCGGTAGGTCGAAACGGATCGCTCCTTTGCGAGAGACCTTCTCTGAGCCTGGGATAGGTTCCACGCGCAGCTTGATATCGCCGGAACTTACGTCATACAACAGCGGGGACGTTTCGGGCCCATCGCCATACACACTGTCCAGATCAAACGCCGCGGTGCGAAAGTTCGTTGTCTTTCTGGGGTTGCTCCGTTCGAGTAACGGAGATCTCGGGTCGAGCGTCACATCGTGGTCCAGGAACTGACCGAAGAAGGTCACGCCGGCTGTCATATTGGGATTGTCGGGATTGTTCGGACTAAACTCCCCAGGATTTAAGATTGACTGAATGGGATCGCTCAGGATATCCAACGCGTCGATGAGGCCCCCTTTTTCGCCCAACTTCTTGGCCTGATTCCGTGCGGCGTCGGTCGGCGGGGCGAAGGGCGGCAACTCAGGAAACATGCGCGTAAAGGAATTTTCCGGAG
>CAZGYZ010000272.1:0-3404 GCA_964530675.1 uncultured Nitrospira sp.
TTGGTGAGTTCGTTCAACTAAACAAACGAAATAAACCGAACAAACCCAATAACGGTTTTTTAGGTCGGCTGGGTAAAGCGGTCGGACGGCAGTTCCGGGCTTTTCAGGTGTGAGGTGAGCAGCGGCTGAATCTTACCGCGCAGTTCCTCTTGAATCTCATCCGGAGATTTTCTGGCGTCGGTCACTTCGAAGTGGAACTCTTCCGCCATTTTGTCGAACTCCTCGATCAGGAGCGACTGATACTTTTTAAAGCTGTCGTAGAGATCGCTGCCCAGCCGAAGGTCCATCCCCGATTCCCAGAAGTTCATCCCTTTGGTTTCGATGACGCGCAGCACGAGTGTTTCGACGTCGATACGCATGTAGCAGACGAGATCCGGCACTAAGGCGAAACCGAAGACGTCTCTTGCCCATTGGCGGTTCCCGCTGCGCACAAAATCGCGCGCGAGGGCCGTATAGATGTACCGGTCGGCCAGGACGATGAAGCCTGAGCGAAGCGCGGGGATGACCTCGTGCTCTAAGCGATCCGCAAAGTCGGTGGCGTACAGGAGACTGAACGACCACCGGTCGAGAATGTTGCCTTCTTTCGCCATTTCGATCGTTTTCGACATGAGATTGGAGCGGGTCCAGCCGGTCGTGATCACGCCATAGCCCTGCACCTCCAGCCACTCCTGCAACATCTCGATGTGCGTGGAGCGGCCGACTCCGTCGGTGCCTTCGATCGCGATGAGTTTCCCCTTGAGGTCACTCGGATTTAGGTACGTCAAACCGTCGCCAAAATACCGTGCGTCGACCATGGGTGCCTCGCCGTGGTTTGTAATCTTTGAGCGCCTCTCCCACGAGCAGGCGCATATCGTTTTGCTGGGTTTCGATGTCTTTCGTCGCATCCATCGTGATGAGCTGAAACTCATCGACGATCTTCTCGTACTGGGCCAGGATACTCGATTGGAAGAGACGGAAACTTTCAGTGACGTCCTGGTTCAGGTTCATGTCCATGCCGGCTTCGTAGTACTTGAACTGGCCGCGCGTGCCTCCGAGAAGCCGCGAGATGGCGACCTCGATCGGGACCTTGAAGTAGAAGGCCATGTCCGGGGTGATGGCGAAGCTATAGAGCTTGCGAATCCATTCGGGCGATACGCCGCGGGTCACGTCACGGGCGAAGGCGGTATACATGTAACGGTCGGCCAAGACGATCATGCCGGCTTTGAGCGGCGGTAAAATTTCATGGTACAGCCTGCTGGCGAAGTCGGTCGCATGAAGCAGGCTGAACGTCGTCGGGGTCAGGCTTTTGTTTTTCTTTCCCCGCTTGGTCGTTTCCTTGACCAGTTCCGAAGAGTTCCATTCCGTGAAAAAGACTTTATGACCCTTCGACTCCAGCCACTTGTGCAGTAACAGCAGTTGCGTGCTCTTTCCTGATCCGTCGATTCCCTCGACGATGATGAGTTTCCCAGGGTAGGGGTGGGGAGTCATGGATGGAGGGGGCTGGGTACTCATGCTGCATCGTCCTGGGAGATGACGGCAAATTTTACCCGGCGGCGGAAGACGCGTTCAAAGAGATCGGCCCGGCCGGCGGCGGCCCAGGTTTCTAACTCGGCATCACCCGTCACGTGCACCGTGATGGTGACGACGGAACCAAGTTTCACATTGAGGCTGCGGACGACAGAAAAGTGTGTCCGATCCAGGCCGTCGGCGATTCGAAGCAGTGCGGACAGGATTCGCACGATGCGCTTGTATTTGGGGGAGAGGGAACTGAATCCCTCGTGCTTCAGTTGAGGGACTGAGCGCCGATGATAGCGCGCGACGTTGGCGACCACCGCAATCTCCTCGCTGGATAATCCTCCGAGGCCGCTATTGGTGATGAGGTAGTAGGCATGTTTGTGGTGCTGGCGCTCGTTGATGAGGTAGCCGACGTCGTGCAGAATTGCGGCATACTCAAGCCAGTTTCGCTCTGAGGGGCCTAAGCGATGGAGGCGTATCGTCTGATCGAAGAGACGCAGGGCCAGGCCGGCGACGTGCAGGCTATGGACTTCCGGGGCTTGGCAGCGGCGGGCCAGCGCGATGACGGTGCGCCGCCGCAAGTCGGGGATCTCCGCTTCCGCTTTGAGCCGTTCACGGTGGCGTTGGATAAAGTCGTAGATGATGCCTTCACGAATGGCCTTGTCGCACAAAATAAGTTCGTCTCGCCCTGAGAGTTCCATGAGGCGCCGAAGGACTACCGTGGCTGGAAACAGGGTGTCTACGCGTCTCGGATCCAATCCGGGGATTGTCAGCCGGGTTTTAAGCGTGGATTGGCGGAGATCCTGCTCAATCTCTTTGACGTCTTTTAACGAAATCGTGGCGAGATTGATCTGGGGAAGCGGGCGATTGGTTCGGCGTAAATGAATGACTTCCGCCAAGTTACCCGCCATGCCGGAAGTGGCGATCAGAGAATCGAATCGTGTTGTCTTGAACGAATCGAGAGCAACCTGTAACTGAGCCGTCACCGTGTTTTCGAGTGAGCGGAGCATCCCCTCGGAGGGTGGCGTGCGCTTCAGAAATTCATCCGCCAGCCTGATCGCGCCCAGCTTCAGGCTCTTTGAGTGGAGGAGCTGGTCGCGATTCCCGACCATCAGTTCAACCGATCCACCGCCGACATCGACCGAGAGCGTCGGCTGTTCTGTCATGGGCACGTTGTTTTTGACGCCTAGGAAAATCAGCCTGGCTTCTTCAGTTCCGCTGATGACGCGAACGGCCAGCCCCGTCTGTTCGGCGACGAGATCGATAAAGTCTCCTCCGTTTTTCGCCTCCCGCACGGCGCTGGTGGCGACGGCGATGATGCGATCGTAGCCCTTGTTCTTCGCCAGGGTGACGAGATTGCGAATGACATCGAGTCCGCGTGTGATGGCCTCGTCGGAGAGGCGGTGGGCTGTAAACGCGCCGTTCCCGAGCCTCGTCATATCTTTGAAGCGATCGAGGATCTTGTAGCCTGCATCAGGCTGGATCTCGGCCAGCACCATATGGATGGAGTTCGTTCCGATATCGATAACGGCAATCTTGGACATAGAATAGTAACGGCTCAGGTATTTAGGCTGAAGGCGGGGCTCCGAACACTTCAGCCTAAACACCTTCAGCCTATCTACCTCAGCAGTTACGCTCAGAAACCATAATGAAAGGACCTTAGCCTGTCAAGGTCGGTGAGGTTATTTCCGGGTAACATTCGAGTAGGCTGCTCTCACTCATGCGGCCGTGGTACTCTCAGCTACTTGTTTATTTGGTTCATTTAGTTTGTTTGGTTTGTCTTGTTATTTAGTTGAACCAGACTAATCGGATGAACCAAATCAACCAGATAAACCAAACAAACCAAATGAACCAAAGAGACCAGATGACCGTTGTTGTGACCGGCGCCTCGACCGGCATCGGTGCGGCTT
>CAZGYZ010000273.1:0-3400 GCA_964530675.1 uncultured Nitrospira sp.
AGAGACCAGATGACCGTTGTTGTGACCGGCGCCTCGACCGGCATCGGTGCGGCTTGCGCACTCGATTGCGCCGGTCGCGGGATGACAGTATTTGCCGGCGTGCGCGACCCTCGGGCAGGGGAGGCGCTTGCCGCGAAGGGGGGGCCGTCGCTCATTCCCATCACGATCGACGTCACAGATGAGCCATCGATCGCGCGATCTGTTGAGGCGGTGCAACTGGTCGTGGGCGAGAAGGGCCTCGGAGGGCTCGTCAATAATGCCGGGATCGTCGTCGGCAGTCCTCTCGAAGTGATTCCGTTGTCACATCTCAGGAAACAGCTTGAGGTCAATGTGATTGGGCAAATCGCTGTCACGCAGGCCTTTCTCCCGTTGTTACGCCGTGGCCGCGGTCGAATCGTGAACATGGGATCGATTGCCGGACGAGGGACCATTCCGTTACTGGGGCCCTATTCTGCATCGAAGTATGCCTTGGAGGCGCTGACCGATGCGTTGAGAATGGAGCTGCAGCCCTGGGGGATTCAGGTGTCGATTATCGAACCGGGGGCGATCGCGACGCCGATTTGGGAGAAGTCAGCCAAGGAAGCAGAGGGTCTTGAAGCCTCGGTCAGCGCAGAAGCGAAGGCCCTGTACGGCGAGGCGGTGATTCGAATTCGTGAAGCGATCGCTCAAGCGGCTCAACGAGCGATTCCGCCTGAAGCGGTGGTCCGAGCGGTGCATCATGCGTTGACGGCCTCTCGCCCCCGCACTCGTTACCTCGTGGGTTCCGATGCCAAGCTGCGTGCCTGGATGGTGAAGTGGTTGCCGGATCGAATGCAGGACAGGTTGCTGGTCTGGGCGCTGAAGTATCCGCGCTCCTAGGAGATTGTTATTTGGTTTGTTTGGTTGATTTGGTTTATCTGGTTAGTTTCGTTCAACCAAATAAACAAGACAAACCAAATAAACCAAATCAACCAACGAGGTCGGGGTTAAGCCGATTCATCGGCTTGATCGAGAGGGCTTTGATTTCGTTGTAGATGATCGTGCGTCCTGCCTGACGAAGGCGCGAGAAGACTCCTTCCACAATCACCTGGTCGCCTTCCCGGACTTCAACTTGACCGAGGCTGATGATTTTCAGCGTCCCGGCCTGATCCTTCAACAGAAATCCATAGGCCGGTTGACCTTGCCGATTCGTCGCGAGTTGGACGTTGGTGACTTGGCCGGTTACCACCACCTCTTGGCGGTCGTATTGCTCGGGGTGGGTGAGGAGTTCGGTGATCTCCACAAGGCCTGATGCGTGAATAGGTAGTGGGATCAGGCTGAAGGCGAGTAGGGGGAGTAGAAGAATCAGGAAATGTGCGGTTCGGTGATGCTGACGCAGTGGCTGGGTGTTGGACGGTCTAGACATCATAATGTGACGGTATTATACCGAACCGGGGCCAAAGTGCAATCATGGACGCATACCTCGCGAGAGGGGGGCGGGATACATTGGGAATGTTCAATGATGAATGTTAATTTTGAATGTTCGGAAATCATCGAATCGAGTCCGACTCCGACAATTCACCATTTAACATTTCTCATTCAACATTCTCAAATAGTGAGGTCTACCATTTATCGGACGGTCTTCCGCTCACGTCTTCTCCCCTCATATTGTTGAGGATCTGCGTCTGCATCTCACTCAATTCCTTTGTCGGAGGCTCGGCCGGGGCTTCAAGTGCGCCCTCTTCCAGCTTTGGTATGGGTGCAGTTCGTTTGAGCAACTCCTCATCCACTGCTTCGGGAGAGCGGTCCATGTCGTTGAAGATGGTGATGAGCCGCTGCAGTCCAAACAAGCTCCTGGTAATTTCTGAGTGCATGGCATTGGAGCTAGCTCCGAACATGAGCGAGGTCCAGAACTTGACTTCGATCTCTTCGGGTAAGCTGCCCCAGACCATGGCGGTCAGTTTGTCGATGAGAGCGGACTCTGTCTTTTCCAACCCGTCGTAGGCCGAGAGTGAACGTGGGATGGGTTGCTCCGCGAGCACCGAGAAGGTTTCCTTCCACAGATCCAATGGCGCTGTCGCCGTGGCTGCTGCGCCGGTCTGTAGCGTGGCCTGAAGGGATTGTAGATATTGCGAGAGGTATTTCACTTTGCGGGCGGCGAGACTGCCGGCGGGGATACCCCATACATGTCCAATTTCATGATCTTGTAGCGGCGCAGAGATCGCATTCAGCCGCTCGCGTTCCGCCAGGTCGAGCCGTTTGCGATACTTTTCCGCCATGCGGAGTTGAGTTTGGAATTCGATGCTGAGCCGTTGACGCTGATAGTCCTCAGCCGTAATTTCATCGGCAGCCCAACGCTCTTCCAGCAAACGGATTGCAGGCCTGGGCAGCACGGTTCTCGCCGATGCGCGCAAGGCCTCAAGCTGGTCGGCGGAGACGGAGAAACGCTCGCTTAAGAGGGTGCGGGCACGGTCGGCGAAGGCCACGCGGAGTTGCACGAGACGCTGCAGACATTCGCATTGCAGCCACGTCCGCTCCCGTTTGAGCCGCGCCTGCCGGCGGTATTGGTCACGTCGGTCCGTCACAACCTTGATCGATTCCTTGGTCATGCTGGTATTGGTGGGCTTGGTCCCGGCGACGCAGCGGGGATCCGGCCGGTCTGCCACGATGTACAGGATTTCTTCGTCCGTCACGTCGAAGTATTGGAGGAGGATCAGTCGAAGCATGATCCTCCCTTGCATGGGCATGGCATCGATGACGGATCGGATCTTCTCAATGGTCAGGAGTGGAGCTGATAGAGCCATAGTGGTCATTGAGCTAGCTCGCATTGTTCATGAGTACTTCGGCTGCAATCGCGAATCCGCTGCTCTGTCGAATGCTGAATGTGGAATTTTGAATTATGAATGTTTGAAAACGGTCAGATCGAGTTCTACTCCGATTCCGACAATTCATAATTCAAAATTTGACATTGAACATTCACGATCTCCAATGCCACTTCACGGTGAACCGTTGTGAATAGTCCATGTTAGGGGACCCTATGCCGTGCCTGATTGATGTGACTCCAGATAGAGGGCGACGTATTCGCGAATCTCTTGAATGGTCCCGCTGACGAACAAATCTCGTGGGATTTCCACGCGTGTGAGAGTGCCCGGATCTACCCCACGTTCAATCGCGTAGTCTTCGTCAATGTACAGGCTCACCGACCCATCTGGAAAGCGAACCGCGTAGAGTGCGTCGTTGTCAGCCATCAGCAGAAGAATACGGTTGTTTGGTTTCTTTGGTTTGTTTTGTTTATCTGGTTAGTTTCGTTCAACCAAACAAACCAGACAAACCAGATGAACCAGACAGACCAGATCAGCCGCCGAGCGTGTCGAGCATTTCTTTGACGCTCTTGCGAATGCAGGTGAAAATCGGCGTATCGCGCAGCGTATAGCGGGAGCCC
>CAZGYZ010000274.1:0-3399 GCA_964530675.1 uncultured Nitrospira sp.
ATTAGTGTGACGGACGAGGTCGAACTCAAGACGCATTCTGGTCTTGATCTCTTGCCGAAGGACCGCACGATTCTTGAGCGAGAGATCATGGAGTTCTGTCCATTTGGATTGGACGAACAGGGATACAGGATCAGAGACCTGAGTGGGATGAGTATCAGGGCTGTCGTCGTCTATCTTGAGAAGTCGCTGGCTCGTGAACGTGGACCCATAGCCGGAAGTCAGGCAGTCGAGGATCTCTGTCGTCTATTGAATCAGCGCATCAAAGATCCGGTCTATCATGTGACGCCGGAGTTTTTGAAGAATGCGTGGAACAGCTACACTTGTGAGTTCACATCCTATCTGTATGAGTTCTGCGAGCACATGTCTGGGGATCCTCGCTTTGCGTATCTTGGTGGAATGGAGAAGGCGTCGTCGATCATGCAGGTACTTGCCAGGCCGTTTTCACTGCCACAGATTTACGGGATGTTTCCCTACTTTGGCAATAAGTTCGCGTCCGGTTCACTCGAATTTCGAGTGGTCGAGGTGACGCCGGCCACCGCGACTCTGGCGATGAAATTTTCCGGGCGTGCACTTCAGCAGTTCGGCCCCTATCGAAGACGGTGCGCGCATCTGATGTGTCAGGCTGCTCAAGGCATTATGGCGGCAGTGCCGGTTCGCGTTCATGGCCTGCCACCAGCTTCTTTGACGGAACTATCCTGTATTGCGAAGGATGATGAATGGTGCCAATGGGTCATCTGTTGGGAAGGAGAGAAGCAGGGCCTATGGCGGCGCAGAGTCTGGCAGATCGTGGCAGGGTCGGGAGAAGGCTGGTCGTCACTGGCTCAATCGAATCGATTCCGTTTGTGCCAACAGGCCGAAGCTATTCCGGCCAAAGGGGATGTGGAAGGCCGAGAGGTAAAAGTCACGCCAGGCCATGCAGCGGTTAGCGCCACACAATCGAAACGGCATGCGATCTGGTCGCTCTGCTGCGCATTGGCTGGCCTGACCTTGGCCATGGGGCTCCGCGTGATGAATCCCGCGACAAGCTTGGGCGATGTCGTGCTTCTCGGCCTGGTGCCCATACTGCTCACCAGGATGCTGATCAATCGTCATCTTCGTCTGGAGAGCCAGCGACGCGAGTCGTTGATTCAGGAGCAGATTATGTTCCTGGAGTCGCGGCATGAGGAATTGCGTGAAGCGTATTTGGAGCAGGAGCAGACGCGCGTCGAACTGCGCCGAAAAGTGGCCCAGTTAACGGCCCTCCACCGAACAGGATTGCTGTTTAACTCGACGCTGGATCGAGAGGCGTTGATGCAGAAGGTGCTGGAGGCCCTAACCATCGATCTGCAGTACGATCGGGCGATGATCTCGTTTTATGACCCTGTTCGCCAGGTTGTCACGGATGCCCGGGTGCTCGGCGTTTCGCCTGAGATCCAGGCGTTTGCGCGCGCTCGTGAGATTCCCGTCACCGATCCCATGAGTCCGGAAGGTCTTGTGCTGCTGCAGGGCCAGCCGTTCTTAGTAGGGGATGTGCAGGCGGTATGGGATCGCATCCATCCAATGAACCAGCAGCTCGTCCTGCTGACGCAGACCAAGGCATGGATCGCTGTTCCATTGAAAATTAAAGACCGGATTCTTGGAAGCCTGACGGTGGATCGGATCCAGGCACATAGTCTGACGCAGGACGATCTTGAGTTGATGATCACGGTCGCCCATCAAGTTGCCATCGGACTGGATAACGCGTCTGCGTATGAACAGATTGAAGACTTAAACGTGGGACTTGAAGCCAAAGTGCGCGAACGCACGGCTGAGTTGGAGCAGGCAGATTGCTTGCGGTCTCAATTTCTCTCGCATGTCTCGCACGAGCTTAAGACGCCGCTAACCTCAATCAAAGGATTCTTGCAGAACCTGCTCGATGGATTGACAGGGCCGCTCAACGAGAAGCAGCAGCGTTATTTGTCACGGATGCTGGGAAATTCAGACCGTTTGATCCGAATGATCGAGGCCCTATTGGATCGCACGAGGATTCAATCCGGGAGGTTGGATCTCATTCCTGACGAGATCGACCTAGGATTCTGTGTATCAGATGCAGTCGAGCAATTGCGCCTGTTGGCTCAAGCCAAACAGCAGACGTTGGAGGCCGCCGTTCCATCTGACCCGCTGATGGTCTGGGCGGATCGTGATCGCTTGTTCCAGATCGTCACGAACTTGGTTCAGAACGCGGTGAAGTTCACGCCGGAGGGTGGCAGCATTATGGTGACGGTGCGGCAGGAGAGCCAGACGCTCGCCGGTGTCTCTGTGCACGATACCGGGCCTGGTATTCCGCCGGAGTTTCTCGATCAGATATTCGACCCGTTCTTTCGAGTGAAGCAGGTACGGAGCGGTATAAAAGGGCTGGGCTTGGGCCTGTCGATCGTGCGGACGTTGGTGGAGTTACAGGGTGGGACGATCGCCGCACGGAGTGAACCGGGGCGGGGAGCGGAGCTGTATTTCACGATTCCATTGCATCCTACTAAGGCGTCGCCACTTGATCACGCATCGGTTGACGCGCCTCGCATCCTTGTTGTCGACGACGATCCGGATATTCGTCAGCTCTTACAGGATCGTTTGAGGGCTAAGGGATATCGTGTCCAGTCGGCAGTTGACGGGGTCCGAGCACTGGAAGCGGTGCAGGCCGAAACCTTCGAAGGCATGATGTTGGATATTGGCATTCCCTCTATGGATGGCTTGCTGGTACTTCAGCAAATTCGAAAATGGGATCAGCAAATTCCAATTGTAATGGTCACGGCGTCAGGCTCCAAAGAGTTGGCGATTCGGGCGATCAGTATGGGTGCGCAGGCCTATATGCTGAAGCCATTTGATGTCGACGAACTGCAACGGGTTGCTGATTATTGGTTTCAGCCTAATGAGCGACCGCCATTGGAGCCTGCGGGGGTGTCGAGTAAGCATCGGTGAGCGAGATGAGGAGGCGTCTGACCATGAGAGGCGGGGACAGGGGCTGGCAGCCTAGATTGGATTTTCGGGTGTGGGTATTGTGGACCTATGTAATAGGCCTCTGCTCTGCATCCTTGCCGGGGTTGGCATCAGCGCAGGTACCTCGTATTCAAGGGCAGGGAAGTGCCGCGTCCGCAATGAGCAATGCCTTTGCCGCCCAAGCCGACGACCCTTCTGCTCTGCATTACAACCCGGCAGGGATGACTCAGTTGCACGGGTTTCAATTTATGGCAGGAGCACTCGCATCAGGTGGATCGACGGATTTCACCAGCCTGACAGGCATAACAGCTCGTGGTGATCGGAATGGGAGTGCGGCTTGGCCCCCTCCGGGCCATATGTACATCACGGCGAACTTAAAGAGTCTTGGGGTGACGGCTTTGGGAGACCTTTCTGTCGGAATTGGTCTGACTGTGCCCTTTGGCTCGC
>CAZGYZ010000275.1:0-3392 GCA_964530675.1 uncultured Nitrospira sp.
ATACCCACTTGCGCACGTTGGAAGAGCGCCTTCTGTATCTGCGGGAATTGGAGCTTCGCCGCGCGGCGATTCTGGTTTCGATTGAAGAGCAGGGCAAACTGACCGACGCACTGCGTGGGACCATCGACGCAGCGGCGACCAAGCAAACCTTGGAAGATCTCTACTTACCCTACAAGCCCAAGCGCCGCACACGAGCGCAGATTGCAAGAGAGGCTGGATTAGAACCGTTGGCCGATGCCTTGTTTGCCGATCCGACGCTCGACCCGGAACAGGAAGCCGAGAAGTATCTGATCGTAAAGCCTGCCGCCGAGGGTGTTGAGGCCATCAGCGTGCCGGACACCAAATCTGCGCTCGAGGGTGCGCGGGACATTTTGGTCGAACGTTTTGCCGAAACCGCCGAGCTGCTCGCCAAATTGCGTACACGTCTGTGGGACCAGGGCGTCGTCACGTCCACCGTGATGAAAGGCAAAGAAACGGCCCAGGAAGAAAAGTTCCTGGATTACTATGCCTATTCTGAAACCATCCGCACCATTCCTTCTCATCGCGCGCTGGCGCTGTTCCGTGGCCGTACGCTGGGTGTGTTGAAAATTGAACTGAGCCTGGATGAGGCACTGGAGGCAGTGACGCCTCATCCCTGCATCGCTACCATCGCGGCGCATGTCGGCATTGAAGACCTGGATCGTCGCGCGGATAAGTGGCTCATGGGTGTGTGCGATTGGACCTGGCGCGTCAAGGTACATTTACAGCTTTCGGTGGAACTGCTGGTGCAGTTGCGCGAAGCAGCGGAGACCGAGGCGATCAAGATTTTCGGTCGGAATCTGCACGAGTTGTTACTGGCAGCGCCTGCCGGTCCGAAGGCCGTGCTCGGCCTCGACCCTGGCATCCGCACTGGCTGTAAGGTGGCGGTGGTCGATGCGACCGGCAAGCTGCTGGAAACCACGACCATTTATCCGCTTCAGCCGCGCAATGATCGGCAAGGGTCGTTAGCGACGCTGACCAGATTGGTCGTGCAGTATGGTGTCGAACTCATCTCGATCGGCAACGGTACCGGCAGCCGAGAGACCGACAAGCTCGCCATCGAAGCGATCAAATTAGTCGCGGCTCAGAAGCCGGAACAGAAAGTAGCCAAGATCGTGGTGAGCGAAGCCGGCGCCTCGGTCTATTCAGCATCGGCCTTCGCCGCTGCGGAGTTTCCCGAGTTGGATGTCAGTCTGCGCGGTGCCGTTTCTATTGCCCGTCGCCTGCAAGACCCGCTGGCTGAACTTGTGAAGATCGATCCCAAGGCAATCGGTGTCGGCCAATATCAGCACGATGTGAACCAACGGGCACTGGCGCGTTCGCTCGATGCGACCGTCGAAGACTGCGTCAATGCCGTGGGCGTGGACGTCAATACGGCATCGGTGCCATTACTCGAACGGGTGTCGGGTTTGAACAAGGCATTGGCGAAAAATATCGTCGAGTATCGCGATGCAAACGGCCCTTTTTCGAATCGCACCACGATACGCAAGGTGCCGCGTTTGGGTGACAAGACCTTCGAACAGGCCGCAGGTTTTCTCCGCATCAACGACGGAGATAATCCGTTGGATCGTTCCTCGGTCCACCCGGAAGCCTATCCGGTGGTCGAGCGCATTCTTGCGCGCATCAGCAAAGGTATCGTGGATGTGATGGGTCAGCCGGCGGCGCTCAAGGGATTATCGCCTGCCGACTTCACCGATGAGAAGTTCGGTGTGCCGACGGTACGCGACATATTGACTGAGCTCGAAAAGCCGGGCCGCGATCCGCGCCCGGAATTCAAAACAGCTACATTCCAAGAGGGCGTCGAGTCTCTGACCGACTTGCATCCAGGTATGGTCCTCGAAGGTGTCGTGACAAACGTCGCCGCATTTGGAGCCTTCGTCGATGTCGGGGTGCATCAGGACGGTCTCGTGCATGTGTCGGCGCTGGCGAATAAATTCATCAAGGATCCCCATGAGGTCGTCAAGCCTGGCCAGATCGTGAAGGTGAAGGTGCTGGACGTCGATGTGAAACGTCAGCGCATCTCTTTGACCATGCGACTCGACGATGCG
This sequence comes from uncultured Nitrospira sp., assembly GCA_964530675.1. Lineage (GTDB taxonomy): Bacteria > Nitrospirota > Nitrospiria > Nitrospirales > Nitrospiraceae > Palsa-1315. The sequence continues at coordinate 2,067 of CAZGYZ010000275.1, forward strand.
CCAGCCAGTGCCTCGGTCTCAGGCCGCATGCCTGCAGCGGTCTCAGTGGAAGCAGCACGCGAGCCACGTAACCGGCGTCCGCCGGTTCAGCAGCGCACTCCGGAGCGCGAGCCGCAGCCAGCCGGCACGATGGCCATGGCGTTGGCGCTGGCACGCGCCAAACAGAAGAAGTAGCGAGCCGCGACGCAGGTATCAGGACTGGCTGGTCTCTCTTGTCTATCTGGTCTGTCTCGTTTGTTTGGATGAACCAGATAGACCAGATGAACCAGCTCAACCCTCCCTCGTCGCGCTTTTCTCGCCCGCCTTGCTTGAGTCAGGCATCGGTGATTGCAGCAGAAACGTTCATTTCACATACTGCAACTGGAGATTGTCGAAGTAAGTGACGGCATCCGACTTGGTCCACAGTCCGATCATTCCGGCGTGAAATGTCTTGTCGCAGAGATCGAAGACCTGCTTGTCATCATAGAAGATGTTTACGCGACAGCCTTGATGGGTGACCCGCAGTGTGTGCCACCGCTTCACGTCAATCGTCTGGTTGGAGTTTTCTAACAGGTGTCGAATGCCGTTCTCGACGCGATACACTCGAATGTTTTGTTCCAGCGGGTTGGCTCGTGCCAGATAGTAATTGCGATCGTCGGCTGCGCGCCAAATCAGGCCGCCTCCCATGTCTGCTCGTCCCTGAATGGGCAAGAATGAGACTTCAAGGTTGAGATCGGAGGGGACGATCTCTTTGACTAGCGTTATCTTGTAGGCATGTTCCGCCCCCTTGGCCATGAGCTGGGCGAACACATGTGGGGGACTCTTCGCACGCTCAGTCGCTAGGACCTGCCAATCGCCTGCGGGCCGTCCGTCAAACAACGTTCCAATTGAGAATTCGCCAGGAAGGGTACCTGGCTGCTCAGCATCAAAGTCCCACACAGGCGCAGGAACGGTGGTCTCTGCCTGAGTCGACATGGCTCCGAATCCCAGGGGAGCCGCGACTATCACACTGATGAGGAACTTGACCAACCGGTTCATTGTGCGCTCCGCCACGTCACTTCGTCCCAACAGAGATGGACGAAGGTTTCAAAGGGAGGAAAATTATTCGTGTTTTGTTCTTTCGACCGGACCCAGAGATCGATTTCCATTCCAGCCGGATCAGTTTCCCCGCCAGGTAGAGTTCGCTTCACCGGATAGTGAACCTCATGGGTTTTGGGATCGCGGGATCGTTCCATGACCATGAAGTGGGCATCGTAGTCCTTGTAGAGCACCTGATCGTTCTTGTACATCGTAGCCTGGCCCCAGCCACCGAGATACAACCACGTTTTCGGATACAGTGGATCGCCG
>CAZGYZ010000276.1:0-3379 GCA_964530675.1 uncultured Nitrospira sp.
CTAAGGTAGACAAAGAGTTTTATGTCGTGCAATCCGAGTTTTACACCAAGCCTGGTAAGAAGGGCGAGACCTTGGAGTTTTCATTCGAAAATGGGTTAATGGAACACCCGTCACATGTGGTGTTTAACGGTATGGCGGGCTCGTTGATCAAAAATCCTCTTACAGCCAAGGTGGGCGGCACCATTCGCATGTTCTATATCAACGCAGGACCAAACCTGACGGCCAACTGGCATGTCATCGGCGAGATCTTTGACAGGGTGTACCCCGAGGGTTCTTTGATTACGCCTCCATTGCTGAACATCCAAACCACCGTGGTGCCTGCTGGTGGTTCTTCCATGGCAGAGTTTAAGGTCGAAGTGCCTGGAACCTATATCAATGTTGACCATGCCATCTTCCGTATCGCAAAGGGCGCCGTTGGCCTGATTAAGGTGGAAGGTGCAGAGCAACCGGAGATCTACAAGGGCCTGAAGTAGTCCGTAACAGACGATACGCTTTGTTCCCAGAACACAGCGGTTTAATAGTCTGTAGCGGTCAGACGTCATAGCTCTGAAGAGCGTGACGAACTGATGCAGTCTAGGAGGGGGAGAGGCATTGTCTCTCCCCCTCTTTTTTTGACAGGCGGCAGAGATCCTGGTTGTCTTCCATCTTGACACTTGACTCTGGTCAATAGAGCTCTGTAACATCACGCATTTACAAGCATTTCCCAATCAATTCATATTCATTATGTGCGCCGAGTGCGAGGCCATCAACTGACACCATACCTGCGTAGACCACCGGGACTTTCGGCACGAGCGGAACAATAAAGCACCGTCTATGTCGGGAAATGAAGAAAAGTCTGCAGCTTCAAGAAGTTACTGGAGAACCTGAGATTTAGGAGGCATGCATGTCATCACATGGAGCGGCAACTCTCGAAGTAGATGTCCCAGCTATCGAGAAGCCCCAAAACGGAGTCGCGGGGCTGAAGCATTTCCGTTACGACCTGATGGCGGGGCTGCAAGTTGCCATGATGGGGATCCCGCTCTCGCTCGGTATTGCGGTGGCCTCCGGTGCGCCTCCTGTCTGCGGTATAATCTCGGCGATCATTGCCGGATTTGTCTTCCCCTTCCTCGGTGGCGCCTATATCACGATCAGCGGACCGGCCGCCGGTCTGTCGCCGGCGCTGTTGGCCGGCACGCTCGCATTGGGTCATGGAGATTTGGAGGCGGGCTATCCGCTTTTGCTGGTGGCCATTGCTCTCGTCGGTGTCGTCCAGGTGATACTCAGCATCTTCAATGCCGGGAGATTCGCGCTGTTTTTTCCCATCTCGGTGGTCGAAGGCATGTTGATGGCGATCGGCATGCTGATCATCGTTAAACAAGTCCCGGCATTTCTCGGGTACATCATGCCGCCCATTAACTCCATTCCCAAAGCCCTCATGCTGATCCCCGAACAGATCATGGGTATGAATCCGTTGATCACCGCGATTGGAGCCGTGTCCCTTTTCCTCCTCTTTTTTCTGAGCGGTATCCTTGCCCGTATAAAAGGAACGTGGCCGAAGCTCGTCCCTGTGCCTCTCGTCGTGATCATCCTGGCCGGCCTGGCCTCATGGATCCTGGGGCTCGAGGAGAAATGGCTCATTCAAGTCCCCCTCAACATCTTTGAACATGGCATCGTATTTCCCCATTTCGTTGAAGCCTTTTCCACACCAGAATTATATGGATCTCTCTTACTCATCACCCTGACCCTCATCGACGGCACCGAGTCCCTTGCGACGATCGCCGCCATCGACAAGATCGACCCGTTTAAACGAAAATCCAACCCCAATGTCACCTTGCGAGCCATGGGAGTCGCCGCCACTTCCTAGAAAAGCATGAGCACTGTATCAGGCAAAGTCCACCACAGCGCAATAATGTAGAAGGAATCATTATGTCATCAGAAAAGCCTGCAGCGAAAGTCCTGGATGCCGGTCCTGTTCCTCTAGACTTTCTTCCGGGACTAAAACAAAACGCCAAAACCGACGTGATTTCCGGTTTTATTCTGTTCCTCATCGCCCTGCCCTTGAGTCTGGGCATCGCGATCGCCTCGGGTGCGCCACCCATCGCCGGTGTGATTACCGGCTTCCTTGGCGGCATACTGGGCTCTCTATTGGGAGGCTCCTACGTCACCATTAACGGCGCGGCAGCCGGCCTGATCGCCATTGTATATGGCGCGGTGCAAGAGCTGGGCATCATGCCGGACGGCACGGTGGATGTCGCGGCAGGCTTCCGATACGCGCTGGCCGTCGGTGTGATCTGCGGTGGTGTCCAGATTCTTATGGGATTGGCCAAGATGGGCAAGCTCACCAACATGTTTCCGTTGAGCGTGGTGCACGGCATGTTGGCTGGGATCGGCATCATCATCATGTCCAAGCAGATACATTCGCTGCTGGGCGTGACCTTCTCCGGCAAGATGATTCCCACGATCATGGCTATCCCCTCCAGCTTCGCCAACATGGTTCCCAGCGTGGCCCTGATCGGCGGGCTTAGCTTGGGAATCATGATCGCCTGGCCGTATCTCGGCCAAATCGGCAAGTTCATGCCGGCACCGATGGCGGTCATCTTGATCACCGTGCCTTTGGCGAAAATGCTCGACATCGGCCCGCAATTTCTGGTCAAGGTGCCGCTTGATTTTATGGGGTCCTTCCAGAGCCCTGACTGGGGCATGGTCAGCACCGGCGTGTTCTGGAAATTCGTCTTTACGTATACGCTTGTTGCCAGCCTAGAGTCACTGTTGACCGCCGCTGCCATGGACCAGATGGACCCGTGGAAGCGTCGTTCCAACATGAACAGGGAGCTGCTCAGCAAGGGCGCAGCCAATACGCTGTCCTCGTTTATCGGCGGCCTGCCGATGATCGCGGAAGTGGTTCGTAGCTCGGCCAACATCATGAACGGTGCCCGTACCCGCTGGTCCAACTTCTTCCACGGGCTATTCCTGCTCCTGTCCGTGGCGCTCATCCCTGGTATCCTCAATATGATTCCGCTGGCGGCGCTGGCCGGAATGCTGGTGTTCATCGGCTTCCGCCTGGCGCATCCGAAAGAGTTCATCCATGCCGCGCATATTGGCAAGGAAGAAGTGATTTACATGGTCGTCACTACCATCATCGTGGTGACGGAGGACTTGCTATGGGGCGTTATTATCGGGTTTGTGATCGCGGTAGTGACCAATGCGGTACGCGGCGTCCGCTCGCTGAAAGCCGGTGCTACAGTGGAAGAGAGGGGTGACACCGTAGCCCTGAAGCTCAATGGCTCACACGGCTTCATCAATTTCGTCTCGATGCGCGACCAGCTGGACAAACTCCCGCCCGGCAAGAAGCTGACGATCGATTACAGCGGTGTGAGCTACATGGACCACACGGTGAATG
>CAZGYZ010000277.1:0-3374 GCA_964530675.1 uncultured Nitrospira sp.
TATGGAGATCCTGCGTGCCGCAGATGAACCGGACGGAGGCCATGCCGTAGCCATGCTCTTGTAGCCCGGCGGCGGCCGCTTGCCTGATGTCAGGGTGGTTGGCGAGCCCCAGATAGTTGTTGGCGCAGAGATTGAGGACCACACCTTGTGCCACGCGAATCTCGGCTCCCTGCGGGCCGAGAATCTGCCGCTCAGATTTGTAGAGGCCTGCCGTGCGGATTTCAGCGAGCCGTTCCGAAACAGTTTTCTTGAGTGAGTGGTAAGCCATTCTCAGTACGCCTTACCCCTAACCCCTCACGGAAATAAAACCACTTTTCCACATTGGCCGGAATTGATCAACTCGAATCCCTGCGCGAAGTCTTTCATGGGAAATGTGTGGGTGATTACCGGCTTGATATTGAGCCCGGCCTGGAAGAGGCCGGTCAAGCGGTACCAGGTTTTGAAAAGTCGGCGGCCTGTCACCCCATACACGCGGATGCCCTTGAAAATAATTTCGTTTGGCAGATCAAAAGACACAGATCCGGTTGGAATGCCGAAGAGTGTTACGCGTCCGCCGTTCTTCACGGCACTGAAGGCTTGATGCAAAGCCGTAGGATTCCCCGACATTTCGAGCGAGGCATCGACGCCTTCGCCTGCGGTGATCTCGCGAATGGCGGCGGCGATTCGGTCCGCTGTCTCGGCCTTGGCGTTGAGCAGGTGATCGGCGCCGACTTGTTTGGCAAGGTCTAGGCGGTAGGCACTGACATCTGTCGCGATAATCATGGCGGCGCCGGCCGTTCGTGCGACGGCGGCCGCGAAGAGTCCGGTCGGACCGCAGCCGGTGATCAAGACCGTCTGTCCCGTGAGGTCTTCGATCAAGGCGGCATCGACGGCGTTGCCGAGCGGTTCTTGGAGGCAGGCGAGTTCGGGTGGAAGGGTGGACAAGGTCTTCCAGAGTACAGTTTCAGGCAACGCGATGTATTCCGCGAACGACCCGTCGCGATCGACGCCGAGGATGCGGTAATTCTTACACACATGCGCTTGTCCGGTGCGGCATTGGAAACATTGACCGCATGTGATGTGCGACTCGGCGGCGACATAATCGCCCACCTTGACGAGCGTGACATCCGAACCGACCTCCACGACCTCGCCGCACATTTCATGGCCAATGATACGCGGCGGGTGGATACGGCTGTGTGCCCAGGGATCCCAATTGTAAATATGGGCATCCGTCCCGCAGAGAGAGGTGGCGGTGACGCGGATGATGGCATCCGTGCGGCCCGGTTTTGGATCAGGCCTGTCGGTGGCGGTCAATCCTGGTTGTGCCGATATCTTGACGAGCGCCCGCATGGGTTCATTGTATACCACGAGCTCCTAGCCCGGTCTATCTGGTCTATTCGGTCTGTCTAGTTTGTTTGGTTGAAGACGACCAACTCGATGAACTAAACAAACCAGATGAACCAGAGAAACCAGATTGACCAAATGAACAAGACGGGTTGCGCCAGGGTTCATGAGATCGGTAGGATGCGAGCAATGAAGGCTCTGTACCATCAAGGGCTCATACTGTCGGCAGGAATGTGTTGTGTGGCACTTTTCTGTTTCGGCCTCAGCGCACCAGTGCTTGCTGCGTCATCACCACAAACGGCTTCCTCGTCCAGCCTCGCGAAGCGGTGGGTGGAATTTGAGTTGAGCCAAGCGGAATCGACGAGGGATCCGCAAACCGGCAAGCCAGTCACGCTGACGATTTTTCTTGGAGGCGAGATAGCAGATATGACGTCGGTGGTGGCAATCTGTGAGTCGATTGCGTTTCAAACCCAAACGGTTACGCTTGAGCCGAATGCAGAGGCAAGGGCGTTGAAGGGGACGGTCACGCTCGAACCGATTCTGATGAGTCGGACTTCTGTGCCACTCAGGGCAGCGCGGGTCCAAGTGACATTTTTTTCTCAATCTCGCCAGGGCAAACCCGAACGGTTCATGCGGCAGGTTGTGTATGTGACGATGGATCATTTGGAGCCGGCCAATGAGACTAGTGAATTGCCGCCTGTTCGTCCCGAGAAACCACTAAGCGAGGATATTATTCTGGATGAAGAAAAACCAGCCGTGGAGCCGGTTTCGGCCGGCGCCTTAGCCGAGGAAGATCTGGTCCCGACTGCCTCTCAGGGGGAGGAGAAGGCGTATTGGCAGAATGTGAGTTACCTCATCAGCCAGAGTTGGGCCCGACTGATCCGTGGAATCCGGCGTGAGCCAAGCGGCGAAGCGGTGAAGGTGCGATTTAAAATGTTTCCCAACGGCCGCGCCCAGCTGATCAGAATTGAAAAAGGTTCCGGCGCTCGAGAAATCGACGAAGCCGGAATTTATGCGGTCATCAACGCCCAACCGTTCCCGCCGGTTCCCAGCGAGTTGGGGGAAGATGTGGCGGACGTGCATATCCGGATGCGAACTGGTGGCCGGGAACGGTCTCACGAGGCGCAGCCAGGCGGGAGTCTGTCAATCGGCAAGTCTGGTGCATCGGGTCAGCCGGCGAAGAAGTAGCAGGCTTTGGAAAAGCCATTGAGGTAGGCTGAGGCTGAGGTCAAGGTTGAGCGTAACCCGGGAGGAGCGATTCATGCTGAAGAAAAGTTGGCTCGTGCTTTTGTTGTTCGGAGCGCTGGCCTGGTTCCCGTTGGTGGTTCACGCAGAGCCAGCTCGTTGGAACCTGGATCCCGACCATTCAACGATCGAGTTTCGCGTGGCGCATATGATCGTTTCCAAGACCACAGGCCGGTTCATGGACTATGCCGGGTTTATCGACATGGATGCCGAAGCCGGCACGGTGAAGGCCATTGAGACCACGATCAAGGCCGGGTCGGTGAACACGAATCATGAAAAACGGGATGCGCACATACGGAACTCAGACTTCCTCGACGTGGAACACTATCCGACAATCATCTTCAAGATGAAGAGCTACAAGAAAACCACTGAAAACTTTACAGCGGTGGGAGACCTCACACTGCACGGGGTAACTAAGGAAATCACCTTGACGGGGCAGTATAACGGGGCGACAAAGGATCCCTGGGGCAATACCAGGGCCGGTTTCAGTGCGGAGGGGAAACTCAACCGCAAAGACTTCGGGATGGTCTGGAACAAGACGTTGGATAGCGGCGGGCTCGTCGTCGGTGATGAGGTTCAGATACGGCTCGAGATAGAATGTATCAAGGCGAAACCGTAGCATACACTCACAAGAGTCGTAAAAAGTAAAACGTGAAAGGTGAAACGTAGGATTGCTTGGCCCTCTTTCTCCGAAACATTTCACGTTTGACGTTTCACGTCTCACGAGTCATCGGCTCATTTCGTGAGAGCAATGATGAAGGCGATGGTCCTGGCGCGCACTGCGGACGTGGGAACTTCCCCGCTAC
>CAZGYZ010000278.1:0-3372 GCA_964530675.1 uncultured Nitrospira sp.
AGGCTAGAGCGCAGGCCGGCCGTTAAGGAGCGTAGAGAAACCGGTCACCGAGACGAACTGGGCGAGCGGGGTAGGTGGCAGTTGAGAGCTCGACTTGGCACTATGAATGAGATGCGCGACGCCAAATTGTTTTGCCGCAACCAGACAGCCTTCATCATCATCCATGAAGAGAGACCTTGCCGGGTCAAACCCCAGCAACTGCTGACAATTGGGCCAATACTCCGGACGCATTTTTAGATGCCCCACTTCAAACGCATTGACAATGCGATCCACCTGCCGATCGAGCCCAGTCTTGGCGATTTTCACCGACACACCCGCCTCATGTGCGTTCGTCACAATCGTCACGCGCTTCCCGAGTTGCCGAAGATGTCGCAAAAACTCCTCTGCCCCGGAAAGGAAGCCGATCATGTGGTCCAGCTCCTTATGCATTGCCACGACATCGATGCCCACCCGTTTGGTCCAGTAATGCAGATCGGTCCAGGCCAATTCACCTTCGACGGACCGATACATGGCCATAAGCCGGTCTCGCGAGTCTTCGAAAGTGAGGCTGTGGAGCCCCGCATAACGACGAGGCAGCTCCTCTTCGAAAAAGAAGTTGTCGAAATGGCGGTCGAGCAACGTCCCGTCCATATCGAGCAGAACGTCGTCGATCTCGCCCCAGTCGACGACGTGAGGGGTAAGGGGTGGGGGGTAAGGGGTCACAAATAGAGTATAGCGAAGGCCGGGGACGAACACGAGAGCCGTTGTCTTTGCCGAAACCCCTATGATACGGTCCAACATGAGTTTTCAGTCCTTCGTTTCTTCGGCTTCACCATGACTTCCAACCCCTTACCCCTTACCCCTCACCCCTCACCCGTTCCGATTGTGGCCATTATCGGTCGCCCCAACGTCGGCAAGTCGACGCTCTTTAATCGTATGCTCGGTAAACGAACGGCTATCGTGGACGACGTTCCAGGTGTTACCCGGGATCGTAACTACGCCGACGCCACCTATCGAAATCGGCCATTTCGCCTCGTGGACACAGGGGGCCTGGACCCATCTGCCTCGGAAGGCATGCTGGCCCTCATCAAACGTCAATCGGAACTCGCCATTGCGGAAGCGGACCTGTTGATTCTGCTGATGGACGGACGGACGGGACTGACGACCCCGGATCAGGAAGTCGTTCGTCTCTTGCGCGGAACGCCGAAACCGTTGTTTGTCGTGATTAACAAGATCGATACCCCTAAGGTCGAAACGCTCGTGGCGGATTTCTATCAGTTGGGCACGGAAACGCTCTATCCTATTTCTGCGGAGCATGGCATCGGCGTTTCCGACCTCCTGGATGCCATCTATCCATTCCTCCCGGTCCCTGATGAGAACCCAGAGCAGGCGACAATGCCCCGCATTGCCGTCGTTGGACGACCGAATGTCGGCAAATCCACGCTGGTGAATGCCGTGCTTGGTGAAGACCGAGTGGTGGTTAGCGATGTGCCGGGAACCACCAGGGATTCGATCGATTCGATCGCCCTCTACCAAGGACGGCGGTATCTCTTCACCGATACTGCCGGTATTCGTCGGCGTGGAAAGATCGACCGGGGGATCGAAGGTTACAGCGTAGTCCGATCGCACTTGGCCATCGGGCGATCCGACCTCGGAATTTTGTTGCTCGATTCCATTGAAGGCGTGACCGAGCAGGACACTAAGATCGCCGGGATCATCATCAAGCAAGGACGGGCCTGCTTCCTCCTGGTAAATAAATGGGATCTTCGGGAAGGCGATAGCCAGGCCCGGCAGGAGGTCGAACTGGAACTTCGGCGGCGCTTTCCCTTCCTGACCTGGGCGCCGGTTCTCTTCGCATCCGCGGCCCATCCCGACTCACTCAGCCAGCTCTTTCCGACCATCGATAGAGTATTCGCAGCTTTTTCAAAGCGGATCCCGACTGGAGCATTAAACAAATTTCTCCAGGAGATACTCGCCACCCATCCCCTACCGGTGCGCAAAGGTAAACCGACGAAGATCACCAAATCTGCCTTTATGACTCAAGTCGCGACACAACCGCCAGTCTTCGCGTTGTTCGTCGGTCATCCGGACAATATCACTCCCGCCTACCTCCGCTTTTTGGAGAATCAACTCCGCGAGGAATACGGATTCGAGGGAACCCCTATTCGTATGCTGGTCCGCAAGAAGTAGCTAGCCCGCATTATTCACGAAGACTTCTACTGCAACCGCCGATACGAAAATCAGAATTCATTGCGGTATTCTTTCTTCGCGCCAGGATCATACAAAGGGCGCTCGACCTCGCAAGCGCGGTGGCGACGCACCTGACGGCGGGCGGGCTCGCCGCTCAGTCGGTCAACATACTGCTGGGGACTGGCGCCCTTCTTTTTTGGCGCCTGTCCCCGTCCGAGCAGCGGGACAGGCACCGCCGAAGACGGCGGAGCCATTCCCCTGGCCTCCGCGCGTCCGTCTCGCTTGGCGTCTCGTCGATTTCGTCACGAACCCTCGTGAATAATGCGGGCTTGTTCAATTGCCGCCACCATGACACAGTCTTTGTGCGGCAAACTGGCTTTAGCCACCACATTGCTATCGATATGTACGGGATAATCGCGCTTCCTGCACTTGTCGTTTGGGTGCAACTCTTGCACAGAGAGGGCAGAACATTCCCCCAAAAGGAGACACATGCCACAATCATTTTCGCAAAGCCATGCAAACTCGCAGCAGAATGATGTCTCTGGCATGATTGTATTTTCCTCATCCGTTCGCATCCTGCACATGAATGGACCAGCCCGCGCTCTGATGGCATTGTTCAATACGTCCCATGATCTCTGGCCACAGGTGACGCCTGAGTCCATGCCATCCATTTTCACAGAGCTCTGTGACGATGTGCAGGCACAACACCAACGTCGAATCGAGGCGAAAGACCCGGCACAATTTGAAATACGCCGCATCTGCCACATGGTCACACCGCCCCTCCTGCTCACAGGATTCGGCGTGCAGAATTCAACAAACCGTGAGATCCGGGTCATTCTGACCCTCACCCCTCTGCCCTCCGCTCCGTGCGATACCATGGATTCACGATACTTCCACCCGTCGACCGACGGACATGCTCCTCTGAATAGCGCAGTTTTGTAAGGGAGCACCTTCCTAGGAGCCTGTCCGACATTGACCGTTCTACTACGGCGAACGATCCGCGGCCATCTGCGTCGTTCTCGGCCTGAAAAAATCCTCAATGTATTCCAGCGAATACACCTCCGGTTTTTCCTGGCCTGCGGCCTCGCATCTGGCTGCACCTCCTCCGCCTCGTCACGAAGGTAATGTCAGACAGGCTCCTAGTCACTGTCGTGACGGTTTCGCCTTGACTCCTCATAGACATCATGTTATTCGCTCAACCAT
>CAZGYZ010000279.1:0-3350 GCA_964530675.1 uncultured Nitrospira sp.
GCGATGGGCGCTCCACCTGGAAGCAACACATCGTACTGCATGGATACAGCGGCCCCGTCAGGAGACTTCGGTGAGGTATTGAGGCCTTGTTTCGCTGCTGCACAACCTGCCTCAACTTCGCTCTTCCCCGCGCACTCCTTCAACCGCAGACCGGAGATGCTGAGCGGCTTCCCCATAGAGCCTGCCACTTCCTGAAGTTTCTTGACTGAGGAAATGACACGATGATTCTGCTCCGGCTCTGTCGCGACAAACTCGATCAAGTCGGTCGTGCTGGAAGGCGGTACTTCTTTTGCGGCAGCCGGTCCCGCATGGGGACGGCCCATCTTCTTGAGTTCATCCCAGGCGCCCTTGTCTGCATAAAATTTCAGGGTCTTGCCCGGATGAATCTTTTGCCAGTAGAGACCGCTTTCAGCGTTGCCGCCGAACACGGCCACATTGATCCAGACCGCCTCATCGTAAGGATCGAGCACAATCACCCGACCCTGTATGGTGGTCGGCTTGCTCATATCGCCCCACTCAAAACGTTCCTGGAATGATTCGATTGCCAGTGCGCTGGAAGCTGCAGAGGCTACCAACGCTACAGCGGCCATCACGGCCCAGCCTTTCGTATGAAGCTTCATAATCGTGTCCCCCTTAACAGAACATGAAAGAATTATCTCTTGTTAAGGCCTAATCCTTAATAACCTTAAAGCCGGTGATCGTCCGACCATCCAGGCTCACTTCCATCGCGACGAGTTCCTGGGAAGCCTTGATGATCTGGTCCATGAGAGCCTTATCCTTCACCGCCAGCCGGACGGTCGTCGTGGCATGGTACCATCCGGAATAGGGGCTATTCTTATCCGTTCCGCCGACAAAGCCCCACCCACAACACGTGAGCAATGGATCCGGCGGCTTCACATCGAGATCGGAAGATGAACGGCCATTCGGGGTTCCGGATGCCGGTTCGCCGCTGTTCCAATATTGAATTCCGAAGAGCAACTCTCCATCAGGATTGTCGGCCCATTGTGACCATACCCGGCCCTTGAGCGTCTTGGTGACTTCGCCCTTCATCGGCTTTCCACCGGCAATGTTGTCAGTTGGACCAGCCCCGGGGGCATCTGCAGCGACGGCAAACTCCGTCGTCAGTATGCCGAACACAAAAAACACTGCCACGGCGGCGATAAGTATGACCTTTGGCATACCTCGTCCCTCCTTTATTAAATTAACAGCCATAATAACCGATAGATGCGTCGTTCCAAGGACGACGAACGTTACAAAATCGTGTCAGGCATTATCAGCCACGAATGCAGACATTTCACTCACTTTTCTTTGCTCTTCCTCGCGCTGCATCCCTGAGTGATAATCGTTGTCAGAAATTTTCGCCATGGTACTGAAATCATGAAACTCTGTCAAGAAATTGTTTGCCCCATCGATTGCTTAGGATAGTACTCAATAGACGATTAATAATCAACATCTTACGTCTATCTACCTGCGTGTACTTCTCTTCTCTTTTTGAGGGCTCGGTGAGATCCTAATCAGAGAGCTGTTATCTATAGGCCTGCAAACTGCGCGAGGCGAGAGGTCCGAGCCCGGTGATCGCCAGCGAGTTCAGTTTGAAAAATTGACGGCTCACATTGAAGACCTGTTCCACATTCACGCGATCGATATGAGCCAGCATGTCGTCCAGCGACGTATGCCTGCCATAGGTGAGTTCGTCCTTCGCCAATTTGCTCATGCGGCTGTGCGAACTCTCCAGGCTCAGCATCAAGCTGCCCTTCATTTGAGTCTTCGCCCGCTCAAGCTCAGCGCGTTCGACACCTTTGATCCCGATCTGGCGAATCTCCCGGCAGACAAGATCCACGACGCGATCCACCTCTTTCGGCCTCGTCGCCGCATACACCGTGATCATGCCGCCATCCGAATAACCGGACAAGAAGGAGTAAATCGAATAGGCGAGGCCCCGCTTCTCTCGAACTTCCTGGAATAATCGTGAACTGACACTGCCGCCCAGTACGCTGTTGAGCGCATACAACGCATACCGATCCGGATGTCCCGCGAGAACGCCTTTGAGCCCGAGACAGAGATGCACCTGCTCCAACCGTTTTTTCTTCAGCAAGACACCGCCATGCACGTCAGGGGGACGGCGCCCGTTGATGGGGGCCGTCGTTGCAGCCCGGCCCTTGCCGAAATACCGCACAACCAGCCGGTCAAGTTTGGCCTGCTCGAAATTCCCGGCAATCGAAACCACGGTCTGCCCCGGATCGTAGTAGGTCTCGATATAGCGCAGCAGATCCTGGCGTCGTAGCCCTCTGATCGTCTTCTCTCGGCCTAGGATAGAACGACCGAGCGGATGACGCCCCAGCACTTGCCCCATGTGCAGCTCTTGCACGAGATCTTCCGGATCGTCCTGGACCATGCGAATTTCTTCCAGGACGACCTGTTTTTCTTTTTCGATTTCTTTGGGTGCGAAACGGGAATGGTGGAAGAGGTCCGCGAGGAGTTCGAGCGCTCGCTCCAACTGCTGATCCAACACCTTCACATAATAGGTTGTCGTCTCACGCGAGGTGAAGGCATTCATTTCTCCGCCGAGCGCGTCGATTTCGCGTGAAATTTCCGCGGAGGAACGATTGCGCGTCCCTTTGAAGAGCATGTGCTCGATGAAGTGGGAATAGCCGGCCTGAGATGGCTGCTCGTCCCGCGACCCGGCGTTGACCCAGACACCGACGGTGACCGACTTGAGCGTCGGCATCCGTTCGGTCACCACCCGCACTCCGTTGTCCAGGACGAACTTGCGATACAAGACAGTTACCTGGCGGACGGATCCGGCGCACCGGCCCCGGCCGGAGCCGGCATGGCTTCTTTGCGACTGAGGCGGATCTTTCCTTGCCGATCCACTTCCAGAACCTTCACCAGGATTTGATCGCCTTCCTTCACCTCATCGGATACCGCTTGGACTCGATGGTGCGCCAGCTGCGAGATATGCACCAGCCCATCGGTTCCCGGCAGAACCTCGACAAACGCCCCGAAGTCCATGATCTTCCGAACCGTGCCCATGTAGATCTTCCCGATTTCGACTTCTTCGGTAATCCGGCTGATCATTTCCTTGGCCTTCTCGGCCGAGGCTCCGTCGACCGACGCGATCGTCACGGTTCCGCTGTCGTCGACATTGATCTTGACTCCGCAATCCGCGATGATGCCGCGGATCGTTTTGCCGCCCGGACCGATAATTTCGCGGATCTTGTCCTGCTTGACCTTCATCGTGAAGATCCGTGGCGCGTAGGCAGACAACGTGGTCCTTGGCGCTTGAAGCGCCTTCTCCATACAACTCAAAATGTGCAACCGTCCGGCTTTGGCCTGCTCCAAAGCCTTCT
>CAZGYZ010000280.1:0-3342 GCA_964530675.1 uncultured Nitrospira sp.
GGCAAGCCCGTGGCCGGCGCTCGATGAAAGCCCTGATCTCTGCTATGCTTCGGATCGAAGGCACGAGGTAGGCTGAGGTCAAGGTTAAGCGAAGATCTTAGGAGTGGCGCAAGGCCAATCAACCATGAAAGATCCAACGTGCAAGGCCTGCCAGGGCATTTGGCCAAGAGAAGACCATTTCATCACGGACTTGAGCCTCTCTAGGGCCTATTTGCATGACGATCAATTCTTCCCCGGCTGGACTGTCGTCGTCTTCAAACGCCATGCGACAGAGCTGTTTCATCTGGCTCCCACGGAACGGATTCTGCTGATGGAGGAAGTCAGTCGCATCGCCAAAATCCTTGCTCAGGTCTATGAGGCCAAGAAGATCAATTACGAACTCCTCGGCAACCAGCTCCCCCACATCCACTGGCATGTCATTCCCCGACTAGCCACCGACCCGGCCCCTCTCGAACCAGTCTGGCGAGTGCCGCATGAGCCTCTATTCCGTTCAGGGGTTGAGATTCAGAGCGCGATCCAGCTACTGCAGCAGGCGATTCAGACTACCCGTTGAATATCGAGCCGGCGTGTCCCTCAACGAATTCCGTCGGCTACCGACATGAATTCAGTGATATAATGCAGTCCGTCGTTGAGAACAGACTCGGAGGGTCACAGGTTTTGATGCGTCGTCGATTGCTGCTCCTGACCTTCTTGTTCGCGTCCTTGACCACAGGGTTTCTCGCCCATTCATCGTACGCCCAGACGCCTGGGAATGAGCCGCCCCCGGTGGTCGAGTCCTCTCCACCGTCTTCCGAAACCGCGCCTGCTCCCGTGCCTACGAATGAACATGCGCCCCCGGAACTCTTGCCGCACGAGTCTCCGCTGCCATCTTCCGAAGCCCCGCCTGCTCCCCTATCGACAGATATGCAGCAGCTCCCCGAGCTCTTGCCGCACGAGCAAGAGGACGCTGTGGTGGCGCTGGGTGAATTGCGCAACGCAGTCCGTCTGTCACCAGACAACGCAGACGACCGGCTGAAGTTGGCACAGGGGCTCTACCGCATCGGCGATCTCGATGCCGCGCTCGATGAATGCCGCATGGCGCTCAAGCTCAAACCGAACAACGCCAGAGCCTATCTGCAACTCGGTGTCACACTGATGGCCAAACAAGATAAGCATGAGGCAGCCCTAGCCTTGATGGAAGCCATCATGCTCGAGCCTCAACTCACACAGGCGCATTACAGCTTGGGCAACGTCCAACACTCGCTGGGTAATCTCACAGCCGCGATCCAATCCTATCGCCAGGCATTGGAACTGCAACCGAATTTTCTCGACGCCCGCTATCGTCTTGCGCTGGCATTGAAACTGACGAATCGGCATCAGGAAGCGGCGCAGCTTATGGAAAATGCGGCGATCGGCGGGATTCCTCAGGCGCAGTACTTCATGGGGAACGCCTATCGCAATGGACAAGGTGTTGAAAAAAATCTGACGCTGGCGATCCGCTGGTTGACCAAGGCCGTCGAGTTCGGCCAACAGCGCGCAGCGGAATCCCTTTCACAGCTTCGCCGCCAAGCGCTATCTTCCGACCAGGCTGAGCGCCGTCGACATGATGCCATCGAGGCTTTCAGACAATATCGCGACGAACTCTGGGCTGACTACCCGGATACAACCAGGACGAACCCGAGCGATTCATTGGGCATCGCCCTGCTCAAAGACAGCCAAGCCTCCAATGGAGTCACGGCTCTGTTTGCCGAAGCCTATGCACTGGGCGAGTCTGCGCATGACGAGCTGGCGCGCCTGTATGAAACCGGCCTCGATACCCGTCTCGCTCAATTCGATAAGCGTATCCTGACCTATTGTTTCACCACTGCGGCCGATGGTTTTATCCCGTCAAAGAAAACGCTGGCGCGCATCTATGGCAACGGCCTCGGCGTCACGCCGGATTTGCAGAAAGCCAAGACGATACTGAAGGGGCTGCCCAAGCAGGAAATGCAAGAGATCCTAGACGAGATTGCAGGGCGTTAGCTACTTTACTCACAATCATTCCTCATGCGGCTTTTCCCGACGCGGTCTTCGTTCGCACCAGAAGGTCGACATCGCAATCCAGAACATGCAGTAAGGACAAGAGTTGGTCAACCGACTTGCGGTAGTTCGTTTGATCGAGCAAACGATAGAACTGCGTGGCCGAGGTTCCAAGCCGTCTGATTATTTCGCGCTTCGACAGGGGGCTGGCATCGACTTGCTTCTGTGCCTCCATCGTCAATTTATACAGCAGCGTATCCCGCAAATAGTGCGGATCCTGGTTGTACTCCAATACCTGTTCACTGTGAACGGTTCCCTCCTTACCCGATTCCAGTACATAGGTAAACCCTTCGCCCCCTAACTCTTTATCGACGAAAACACGGGCGATCGGATCGGCAGTGCCAGGTTGAGGATCGACCTTTGAATAAGGAAGCTGGAATAGCTTCTTCGATGCCTTAACCTGGAACGACCTCTTGCGATTGTTGGGGATGACAGACTGGATCTTCATAGCGCCCCTTCGGATTCCAGTTGCTCAAGCAACAAGCGAACTCGTCGCGTGGATTTCCCTACCATCGGCTTCCTGTTATCCAAATCCCATTTCACAATGAGAACCCCGTCGCGATACACATGGACATGCCGGGGAGAATGGTCGCCTTTCCAGGTGACAAAGATATAGCCACCCCGACGGATCTTACCCATTGATTAGTGTTACCTTGAGAGGTATCACTTGTCAAGCACGGCAGCTGTCACCCACACTACAACCGACGAAACACTATTCGGTCGTACACCGCGGGCCGCTCTCCCACACTCACCTCACATTCAGCAACAAGCTGGATCGGCGGATGCAGGATCAAACGCGTCATCGCGCACATCCAAAATGAGCTCATAGGGAGCCATGGGCGAGAAATTCGAGCGCAACGCAATGCGCTTCCCGACCACATTGGCTTGCACGCTCCGCTCAATCAACGTCGCGAGACGGAGAAGGTCCACCAATGGACCACCGATCCACTGCTCAGTGATTTCCGTTTGATGCGAAGTGCCGACTTCAAGATTCATGGCAGGGCCGAACTGGGTATATTCCGACAGCCGATCGTTCGCCGAATTGGAAGCGTACGAACGTATCTCGGCTGCGAACTTCCTCAAACCCTTCACCGACCCGACAATGCGCCATTCTTTCGCCACAGCATCTCGACCGCAGAAAAACCCCAACTCGCGCCAAACCCGGCGCGTTGCTTCTTTAGTTTCATCACTTGGCATCACGTTTCTCCTCAACAGGATGCTGAAAAAGTCCGCCAGCCTGTCTGGAAGGTTAAGGCCCAGGTCAAGGCTGAGAAAAGTGAGGGA
>CAZGYZ010000281.1:0-3333 GCA_964530675.1 uncultured Nitrospira sp.
CGCCGCCGCGACCGCCGCGACCACCACCACCGCCGCCACCAGTACGTGGCTCCTGTGGGCGCGCTTCGTTGACGGTCAACGTGCGACCGCCCAACTCAGTGCCATTCAGCGCGGTAATCGCCGCCTGCGCTTCTGAATCCCCGGACATCTCCACGAATCCAAACCCGCGGGACTGGCCGGTGAACTTATCTGTGATAATCCGGGATGATGTCACCGCTCCATGAACAGCAAACAGATCGCTCAGCTGCTGCTCGGTTGTGGAATACGGTAAACCGCCGACATAGATCTTCGAACCCATTGGGCTCCTCCTTTGAGAATATGTGTTGTCTTGGACTCGAGAACAAAGTGAGGAAGGAGTGGGCCGAAGACGCAAACACCATAGCGGCTCAAGGCTGGCTTCCGATCAAATTCCCGTGCAGGACCAAAACAACAACTGTCTTAGGCCTTGTCTCTCTCTGTGGTATCACCACCAGGCCTTTCGCGATGATACACGAAGGACACTCTACTCCTCAGTCCCTCCAATTGCAAGCGACAACGCAATCGTGCGCAATGCCGTGTCTTCGGCTAATAAGCAGCGGGAGCAGAAAACGGGCGGTGAGAAAAAAGTGGAATGGCGTGCAAGCTGTCGAAATCCAGCGCAATTGGTCCGCGAACCAGGAGCCCGACTTGACCGGTCGCCAGAGATTGATCCTCAACCGTCACAGCGAGCTGTCCGTCGAAAAATGTTTCGATAAAGTCCTTGCTGATGATGGTGTTCCGCTGAATCCGCAGCATGTGCCAGGGAATGGCCTTGGGCATGATCGACGACCGGCCGAGCCTCGTCTCCTTTCCATCCACCACCCGACTCACTTCCAGCGTCTTCGTCGCAAGATCGACCACCACCGCATAGAAGTGTGTGGCATCTTTGAGCCCAAATACCACGCCGCCCACTCCCTCCGCAGCATCGACGGGAAACCGCATCCTGACCGACAGATCCGGATATTCATACTGAAACCCGTCGGCAACGATCAACCGGTAACAGCTGACAGCCTGACACGACGAATTCACAGCCAGAACGTTCGACGCCGAGGGGGCATCAGTATCCGCCTTGATCGTCCAGTCCGCAACCGGTCCCTCGCCAAACCCCAGCATTGAGAATCCGGCAGGAGCCTCGCCGGATTTCTGCTGGTCGAAGGTCCAGCGATTAAATAAGCCCCCTTGAGCCTGACTTTTCAAGTTGGCTTCTTTTTCGGTCCGGCTCTCTGCCTGAATTGCGTGGGACCGCTCGATACAGAAACTCCAGCCACCCGCAATCGCGGCCAAGATAAGCACAACAGAGCCCCTGACGATATTCCTACGTTTCACGCTTATGCCACGTTCCCTTGCAACGATCTTTTCAATCTTTTGTTACTTCGGTGTCCGCGTCTTGAGATCGAGAATGTCTTGCTGGAATCGGTCACGGGCAGCCATGATCACCTTTCGGCGTTTCCATCGCCCCCAAGCCCACCACCGAAGGCGATTCTGAAACGTGACGCCCGGTGTTGGAGCGCTCCCACCGGGGGCATGTTGGAAATCATAGCCCTGTTGCCGCTTGCGATTCTCGAAAAATCGGCGGTAGAGGTGATCGTACAAACCTTTGCTTGAATCGCCTACGCCCAAAGCACCCTCCCTACAATAACAGGTTCAATCGATGGCTCTCCGTGACAGGTGGCGAGCAGGTCTGATGTTGACAGACATACGCCGTCGGCTGCCCGTCCACACTCGTCTTCCCGGCGGCCAGCGCCAATTCGGATTCCCCGGCACGACGAGTGGCTTCGACTACCAACACCGCACGGTTCGGCAGGTAGCGTTGATGGACTGTTGAGAGGAACGATTCAGTCATTGCGTCGCCACGAGTCCCGACCACAACAATCTCTTGTGGCGTCCTCAGGTACCAGTCCAGCGCACAGAGCATGGCCGATGAGCCATAGGCGTTGTGTTCTATCACGTTCCGGAAGACCCGGAAGAGGTGCTCGGCCCGGTCATGATACCGCTGCTCTTTTGTGAAAGAGAACAGTCTCAATAAGACCATGGCAACAGTGGCATTACCGGATGGAATCGCGCTATCGGTACCGGTCTTCATGCGATGGAGAAGGGCTTCATGGTCGTTGCTGGTATAAAAACACCCGCCCGCCGCCTCATCCCAATACCGCTCCAGCAGATGATCCGTCACTTCGCGGGCTTGCTCCAAATACCACCGATGCGACGTAGCCTCAAACGCATCCAGCAGTGCAGCGGCAAGGCCGGCTGCATCGTCTAGATAACCGTTCAAACGTCCCTTCCCGCCCCTGACCGTACGATAGACTCGCCCGTTCTCAACCGCATAGTCCAGCAGAAATGTGAGTGCTTGTTCCGCTGCCGCCAGATAGGCGGGGACTCCGAACGCGTGATAGGCGTCGAGATAGGCAGACACCATCATCCCATTCCAGCTCGTGAGAATGTTGTCATCCCTCTGCGGCTTCACCCGTTGCTCCCGTGCTGCAAGCAACTTCAGCCTGGCAGGCCGCAACAAAGACTCTATCTTCACTTGCGCCTCGAGCTCGAGCTGCACCCCGCCGAGACGATTCAACACGTTCTTGCCTTCAAAATTGCCGCTCTCCGTCACCCCATAGTACCGGCAGAACTCTTCAGCCGTTTCGGCCCCCAGCACCGAAACAATCTCTCCCGGCTCCCAGACGAAGTAGCTACCCTCATGCCCCTCACTGTCGGCATCTTGCGCCGCAAAGAATGCGCCGTCCGGATGCGTGAGCTCACGACGAACGTACTCCAAGGTCTCCTCGACAACTTCACGAAACCGGTCCTCTTTCGTGAGACGCCATCCATCGAGATAGATCCGAACCAGCTGCGCGTTGTCGTAGAGCATCTTCTCGAAATGGGGAATCAACCACTGGCCATCCACCGAATAACGATGGAACCCGCCGCCGAGATGATCGTAGATCCCTCCGGCTGCCATGGTTCTCAGCTGTAACAATACGAGTTGTAGATGAACGACCTCTTTCGTCCGAGCCGCCTGGCGCAGCAACAGGTTGAGCGGGGGGACCGTCGGAAATTTCGGCCCCTCGCCGAATCCGCCGTAGACCGGATCGAAAAACTGCCCTAAATTCTTGGCCGCCTCATCGAGCAAACGATCCGTCAAGGAATCGTCCGACGGCTGCGGTGTTCCGACTCGCAACAGTCCGGCTTTCACCTTCTCCACATTCTTGCGAACATCGTCCCGATGATTCCGATAGGCCTCGACGACACCGCGCAAGACCTCGGGAAATCCCGGCAGGTTGTGGCGGGGCGCCGGCGGGAAATAGGTCCCTCCATAAAATG
>CAZGYZ010000282.1:0-3330 GCA_964530675.1 uncultured Nitrospira sp.
TCTCCGGAGATGGCCTATTTCGAGTGCCTGCATGAAGTAAAACTGATTGTGGATTTGATCTATCAGGGCGGCATTGCCAACATGCGGTATTCCATCAGTACGACAGCTAAGTACGGTGATATCACTCGCGGTCCTCGGATTGTGACGGAGCAGACAAAGCTTGAAATGAAGAAAATTTTGAGCGAAATTCAGCAAGGCCAGTTCGCCAAAGAATGGGTGCTGGAAAATCAAGCGAACCGTCCGGTCTACAATGCGTTGCTGGCAAAGGGGGAAGCCCATCCTATCGAAGAGGTCGGAGGTCGGCTGCGTGCGATGATGCCATGGCTGAAGAAGGACCAACTGGTCGATAAGAATAAAAACTAGCAGGAGATTAAAACCGACTTTCGGCGGCCTGTTCGCTTGCTGGGGCCGTGCCTGTGGTGGGACGTGTTTTGATGCATCCGGGCTGAGCGGGTGAGCCCCACGGTCGGTTGAATATCATCCTGAACAACCTGAGGCGACTCTGTGGCGGATCGTGCCGTCGGCATCCCGTTTGCCAAAGAAGGAATTCCCTTCATCGGGATTGCTGTTGGCGTTACACTACTGGCAGTATGGCTGGGGTGGATTATTGCGGCGGTCGTGGCGGCGCTCCTGACCTTCTTCGTCGCGTGGTTTTTTCGCAACCCATCCCGGGTGGTCCCTCAGGGGCCGCGTCTCATCCTGGCGTCCGGTGACGGGAAAATTGTCGCCATCGAAGAAGAGTTCGAGCCCCGATTTATCAAGGACCGCAGTATCAGGATCAGTATATTTTTGAATGTGTTCGATGTACACATTAACCGAGTGCCTTGTGAAGGGGTCATCGAAGATGTGCAGTACCAGCCAGGTTTGTTTCTGGCCGCCAACAAGCCGGATGCAACATTGAGGAATGAACAAAATGCCCTGATGATTAGAACGGTGCAGGGTCCAAAGGTATTGTGTGTGCAGGTGGCTGGGTTGATTGCCAGGCGGATCGTCTGTTGGGTCTCGCCAAGAGATCGGGCGGTGATCGGTGAACGGTTCGGCTTGATTCGATTTGGGTCGCGGATGGATACGTTTCTTCCTATCGGGACAGCTGTAAGAGTTGCAGTCGGCGACCGTGTCAAAGGTGGGGAAACCATCCTGGGAGAATTACCATGAAACCCATGGGACTTCGGCAATCATTCGGAAGAGATGGGAAGCGGCGTAAAGCCGCCATGCACTTGATCCCGAATCTTTTTACGACAGGAAATCTATTGTGTGGCGTGTTTTCGATGCTGTCCGTGTTCAATGCCGATTACATGGTCGCAGCGGTTGCCATCCTGGTGGCGATGATCTTCGACGTGCTCGATGGAAAGTCCGCGCGGTTGACGAACAGCACCAGCCATTTCGGGTTTGAGTACGACTCGTTATCTGACGTGGTGTCGTTCGGGGTTGCCCCAGGCCTCTTGATTTATTCCTGGGCGCTGAGCGGACAGGGTATGTTCGGTATGGCGGTGATGTTCGCTTATGTGGCGATGGGTGCGGTTCGATTGGCCCGGTTTAATTCGACCACGTCCGTGCCGGACGGCAAGTACTTTACCGGCTTGGCTATTCCTGCAGCGGCAGGGGTTGTGGCGTCGCTCGTGATTTTCGACCATTACAGCGTCAGGATTGGAACGGAAGTGAAGCCTCTCCTTGTTCTGATTATTACGCTGACCCTTTCGTTCTTGATGGTGAGCACCATCAAGTATCGGAGCTTTAAAGACATGAAGTTCCGCGGCGGTCAGCACATTACCTATCTCGTCTGGGGAATTTTGACGCTCATGCTCGTAGCGGCTTGGCCCCAAGTGATGCTATTTGTCATCTTTGCCGGGTATGCCTTGATGGGCCCTGCAGAACGACTGGTCGGACTTCTCTCCAAGGTGGCGGGAAAGCGTCCGTCGCCCAAGGCCGAGCAGTCGGTGAATGAATCGAAACTCTAATGGACTGTGGGATAACCACTGTGCATGCTAGACTTCGATGGTTTGTACAGGTATCACAAAAGGAGAGTGCTTCCGTAGGATGCTGCTAATGGCTGCGACGAGGAGTAGTACGCGATTTGCACAGTAAAAGAGAGCTGGTGAATGGTGCAAACCAGCCTGTGCGGCGCCGAACTCGCCTCTGAGCTAGAATCCGTGAAACCCGAGTAATGGATTCCGCCTCGCCCCCGTGACAGGGCGAAATGAAGGGCTGTGGACAGCGACAGGTTGTTCATAGCTGAATCAGGGTGGTACCACGGAGCTTCTCAAAGCCTCCGTCCCTGGGCGTAGGGATGGAGGCTTTTGTTTTGTCGGCTGCTGAAAGCGGTCGCCAGCTTCGTTCTCGGCTTGAAAACATCCTCAACGTACCGGGGGGGGGTACGCCTGCGGTGTTTTACTCGCCTGCGGCCTTGCTGGACAACCGCTCTGAGCAGCCTCAATGCAACAGGGGGAAGGGTGAAATTATGACTAAGATGATACGAATTTTCGATACGACTTTGCGGGACGGCGAGCAATCGCCCGGCGCCAGCATGAATGTGGAAGAGAAAGTCATGGTGGCAAAGCAACTGGCGCGTCTGGGGGTCGATATCATTGAAGCAGGATTTGCCTATAGTTCTCCTGGAGATTTTGAAGCAGTGCGGCGGATCGCTCAGGAAGTCGAGGGACCGACGATTTGTAGCTTGGCGCGGGCTCGCCCGGAGGACATTGATCGAGCCTGGGAGGCGTTGAAGGGGGCTCCCAAGGTTCGAATTCATACGTTTCTTTCAACCTCGGATATTCACTTGAAGCATCAGTTCAGAATGACGCGCGATGAGGCGAAGAGGCGTGCGGTCGAGATGGTGCAACGGGCGAGGGGCTATGTGGACGATGTGGAGTTTTCGCCCATGGATGCCAGCCGTTCCGATCCAGCCTATCTCTATGAGGTGATCGAGGCGGTGATTACCGCAGGAGCCGGGACGATTAATATTCCCGATACGGTCGGCTATGCGGTGCCACAAGAATTCGGCCGGCTCATCCGTGGCATTCGCGAGCAGGTGCCCAATAGTGCGAAGGCTGTGATCTCCGTTCATTGCCACAACGACCTTGGCCTTGCCGTGGGGAACAGCTTGGCGGCGGTGTTCGAAGGGGCCGGCCAAGTGGAGTGCACGATCAACGGAATTGGCGAGCGGGCAGGGAACACGGCATTGGAAGAAATTGTCATGGGGCTTCGAACCAGGAAGGATTTCTATCAAGCCGATACGAAGATTCGCACCGAAGAGATTCTGAAGACCAGTCGATTGGTCAGTAAGATCACCGGCATGGTGGTGCAGCCGAACAAGGCGATCGTCGGGGCGAA
>CAZGYZ010000283.1:0-3330 GCA_964530675.1 uncultured Nitrospira sp.
CAGTTAAAGATGTTCTAGAAAGCCCCGCCCGGAAGGGCGGGGTTCTTTACTCGCCTGCGGCCTTGCTAGCGGAGCATTTTGAACCGCCTGCGCTCTGTGAATTTCTGGCGCGCAGTGGGGATTACCCCCAGCCACCCCTTAAGAAGAAGTGAAGGCGAGGGACATATTTGGGATGATGAGCCTCGGGGCAGTCTGATCGGCGGCGGTTGATACTGGTGGTAGAATCTGTGCGGAGCCTCTCCATATAAGAGTGGGAGTCTGACTTATGATGCATGACCAAGAAACCGTCCTACTCCAAGGGCATATCATCGATTCGTTGATCCTGGCGAAGGTTTTGGACACGATTCTAATGATGGGCGGAACCTTCGACATTCAAGATATGCAGATCGGCAAGACCCGCGAGGAGCCCTCGCGCGCCAGAATCGTCGTGCAGGCTTCCTCTGCGAAGCTGCTCAGCGAGATTCTCCATGCCATTCAACCTCACGGTGCGTCAGTCGAAAATGAACGGGATTGCCGGCTGGCGGCAGCGCCGGCGGACGGCATCTTTCCTGACGAGTTCTATGCGACGACGCATTTACCGACCCAAGTACGAGTGCACGACCAGTGGGTGGAGGTGGAGGGGATCGAGATGGATCTGGGCATTCTCGTGGACTCGGTTCGTCTGACGTCGAGGACTGTTCCGATGGGAGAGGTGCAGCAGGGAGATCAGGTTGTGATCGGTCGTGATGGTGTGCGGGTCATTCCACTCCAACGGCCTCGTGATCGGGATGTGTTCAGTTTTATGGAATCGCAGGTCTCGTCCGAGCGTCCCCACGGGCATATCATCAGCGACATTGCCAAACGCCTCGTGCAGTTGCGAACAGGGTTCCGGGAGGGGAAAGCTGGCAACAAGGTGCTGCTGGCGGGAGGTCCGGCGATCGTTCACGCCGGAGGGCGCGAGGCTCTGGCATGGCTCATCGATGAAGAGTTCATCCATGTGTTGTTCTGCGGGAATGCGCTGCCCGCTCACGATATGGAGCTCGATCTCTACGGCACGTCTCTCGGCTATCGGCACGCAGCCGGTCGCGTTGTGCCGCATGGGCATGAACACCATCTGCGAACCATCAATCGGATTAGGGCCATCGGCAGCATCGAGGCAGCGGTCACGTCAGGAGTCGTCAAGACCGGAATTATGGCGGCCTGTGTCAGGCGAGGCACCGACGTCGTCATGGCCGGCACGATTCGCGATGACGGCCCGTTGCCCGGCGTGATCACGGATTCGCTGGAAGCCCAGGCAGCCATGCGTAGGGCAATCCCCGGTGTCGGACTGGCCTTGCTCGTCGCTTCGACATTGCACGCGGTGGCGACGGGCAATTTGTTGCCTGCCACGATTCCATCTGTCTGCGTCGATGTCAATCCAGCCGTCCCGACGAAACTTGCGGATCGAGGAAGCTTTCAGGCTGTCGGGCTGGTCATGGATGCCGCGTCGTTTCTGCGTGAGCTGGCGCGTGAATTAGGAGCCCACCTCTGAAACGTAAATCGTTAACCGGAAGGGTTTCGGAAGAAGAGCGGTCGCAGTGCTACGTTTCACGCTTCACGTTTAACGGGTATCGGAGGCCGCTGCTAAGGTGGAGGCCATGAGTCGCCTGCTGGTCTGTCCGCCGGACTTTTTCGGCATCGAATATGAGATCAATCCCTGGATGCGCCGTTCGAACGCCGTCAATTCAGACCAGGCCATCAGCCAGTGGCATCACCTCATGCAGGTGCTCGAACAGGATGTCGGCGCGATTCTGGAGCGGATGAAACCAGTGCCGGGACTGCCCGACCTGGTGTTCACGGCGAATGCCGGCATCGTCGCTGGAGGCAAAGCGGTGCCAAGCCGTTTCCGTTATGTCGAACGGCAGAAGGAAGAGGTTTACTTTGCGGACTGGTTTCGTGGGCAAGGGTACGAAGTCCTTACGCTGGATCCTGGCAGCTTCTTCGAGGGAGCCGGAGACCTCTTGGGATTTCCCGACATCTGGTTCGGAGGTTACCGACAACGATCAGATATTCGTGCCTACTCGACGCTCAGCGACTGGTTTCACAGGGAGATCATTCCACTCGAACTGGTCGACAATCGGTTCTATCATTTGGATACGTGTTTGTGCCCCTTGAGCGGTGGTGATCTCCTGTATTTCCCTCCCGCTTTCGATCGCTATGGGCAGGAGGTTCTTGCCGAACGGATTGCTCCAGCCAGACGTCTCGTGCCGCCGGAAGCTGAGGCTCTCAGGTTTGCCTGTAATGCCGTCTGTGTCGGGAAACACGTTGTGTTGCCGGCAGGTTGTCCGGAAACAGAATCTCTGTTGGCCTCGCGCGGCTATCTTCCCCATCCGGTCCCGCTCGATGAATTCATGAAATCGGGCGGCTCGGCGAAGTGTCTGACGCTGGCCCTCGACTAAAGCGGGTCATTGGCTGTCAGCTCGTCAAATCCCCTCATTTAAGTTTCTTGAACTCAGACCGATATAGACTCAGAGCATTGAATATATACAGACACCGACGGTCAGTTCAGACTGTCGGTATCTGCCTAGCCTGGAGATCGTATATGGATACTCGTACGCCTCCCTCCTCGTCTGATACGAAAACGATCCTGGTCGTCGACGACGACCCATCAACGATGTTGATCTGCGTCAAGACGCTTCGCGCCGAAGGGTTTACTGTTCTTGAAGCGGAAGGCAGTTCGGAGGCGTTAAAGATATTGGCGACCCATCAAGAGCCAATCGACCTGTTGCTGACCGATCTCATGCTGGTTCCGCCAGGCTTTCAACTTGCCGCCGACAAAAATCCCTATCCGCGGGTCCATGGTCAGGATGTCATCCAACGCACCCTGGCCATGAAGAAGACGTTCCGCGTGATCTTAATGTCGAGCCTGTCGTACCATGAGCGGAAAGCGCACAACATTGCCACCGATCACGTCCCGTTTCTCCAGAAGCCTTTTGCTGTTAAGGCTCTGACAGATCTGATCCATGCTGTGCTCGCAGCGGCTCCGCTCTCCTATGACGATTCTGCCGCCAAGTCGGCCGCCAACCAAGAGGTTCGTTGGCATGACTAACCTCATGTTCCCAGCCGCATGAATCACGACCTCCCCAATCCCGGCCCGGGCCGAAGGCTGAAGTTCCAAGGCTGAAGGGTTCAGGACTTCAGACCCCGACCTTCAGCCTGCCTCACTCGTTTCACTTTTCTCGCGAGCCTCGCTCCTCGCGCTTGTCGCGCGTGATGTCACCGTTTCCCACCATCCATCGTGAATAATGCGGTAAAAGTCCAATTGTCCCCATTCTAGGACAATAGGATAATCGCGTGCAGGATGCTCAAAAA
>CAZGYZ010000284.1:0-3321 GCA_964530675.1 uncultured Nitrospira sp.
TTGGCTGGTGATGCTTCCAACCGCCGGTACTTTCGCATCGAGTTGACCGGGGGTGCTGCTCGTTCGGTGATTCTCATGCAGTTGGCCGAGCCGGAGGCCTTCAAGCAATCGGAAGAAGCTGTCAGCGGGGCGGTTCATCACGTCGCCGAATTGCCGTTTCTGAACATCCTCTCCCATTTATCTAAAGCCGGGGTCTCCGTTCCTCGCCTCTATCACTATGATCAATCGGCAGGGCTGCTCTATCTTGAAGACTTTGGGGATCTCACCCTGTCGGAAGCCTGTCGGAAGGCGAGTGCGGCGGACGTGGAAGCGCGCTATATGCAGGCCGTCGATGCCCTCGCGCAGATGCAATCGGAGGCAACCTCACTCGCCGACCAGAATTGTCTCGCGTTCCACCGGAGCTTCGATGTGCCGCTCCTCATGTGGGAGTTCGACCATTTTCTGGAATATGGGATCGTAGCGAGGCAGGGGAAACCGATGTGCGCCGACGATTACCTGCCTATCCGTGCCGAATTCGAGAAGATCGCCGAGTCGCTCGCCGCCCAACCGCGCGTGTTCGTCCACCGGGATTATCATTCCCGCAACCTGATGGTGGATGGCGTGAGGCTGGGTGTGATCGATTTTCAGGATGCGCTGCTGGGGCCGGCGACGTACGATCTTGCCTCGCTGCTGCGCGACGCCTATATCGAACTCGATGAGTCACTGATCGACCGCTTGATCGACCGTTTTCTCGATCGGATGGCCAAGCATCAGGAGGTGCGAACCAACCGGGAGGTCTTCCGCCGCCTGTTCGACTTCACGAGCATCCAGCGTAACCTGAAAGCGGCGGGGCGATTCGTCTATATCGATCGCGTCAAAGGCAATCCCAATTTCCTCGCCGACATTCCGCGTGTCTTGAACTACGTCAAAGGCAACCTCCTGAAGTATCCAGAGTTGGCAACGCTCCGGAAGCATCTCACCCCCTACGTGCCGGAACTGCAGTGAAACGGTTAGGGGTAAGGGGTGAGGCGTCAGGCGTCAGGCGATGGGGAATTAAAACCCCTTACCCCTTACCCCTTACCCCTCACGAGGCTCCATGAAGGCCATGATCCTTGCAGCGGGCTTGGGGACTCGGTTGAGACCGCTCACGAACGCGATCCCGAAGCCGCTCCTTCCCATCGCCGGCACACCGCTCATTGTGTGGAATCTTTTGTTGCTGAAGCGGCATGGGTTCCATGATGTGGTGATCAATCTGCACCACCTTGGACCGATGATCGAGCAAGCGCTCGGCAACGGTTCGCGGTACGGGTTGCGGATCATCTATTCGCGCGAGCCGACGATCTTGGGCACGGGAGGCGGACTCAAGCAGGCAGAGCCGTATTTTTCCGGTGAGCCGGTGTTGGTGCTCAACGGCGATACGCTCGTGGACCTCGATCTCGGCGCGTTGTACGAGTTTCATCGGCAGCGAGATGCCGTGGCGACGTTGGTTCTGCGCAAAGACCTTGAGGCGGCACGATGGGGTCTGGTGGAAATGGATTCGGACAACCGCATCGTGCGGATCACCGGGCGTGGACGCACGGATCAGGTGCCGACTCAACCTCGCATGTTTGCCGGGATCCATGTGCTCCGTCCACGGCTTCTGCGCGATGTGCCGAAGGGCGTGGCCTCGACGATTATCGATCCCTATGTGGCGGCGATTGAGCGGGGGGAAGCGGTGCTCGGGTATGACTGTGAAGGGTACTGGTCAGACATCGGGACGCCGGAACGCTACGCACAAGCCGAACAGGATGCATCAGCCGGTTTGATCACTCTGGCAACAAGACAGTTGCCAGCGTAGCAGGACGCTGAAAAGTCCGCCAGCGAATTATGGGAAGGTTGAGGCTCAGGTTAAGGTCGAGACTCAGACGAAAGAGAGTCCGGTCTTCGCTCAACCTTGACCTCAGCCTCAGTCTGTAAGATCTACTCCTGTCCCCCTTTCCCCTTCAGTCGCTTAATCAAGCGGGCCAGGTACGTGCGTTGGAGCTTGAGGCGGTCTGCTGCCTTTGTCTGATTGCCCTCCGCTTCTTCAATGGCTTGCTCGATAATGTAACGGCTATGTTGGTCCATTGCCTCATGGTAGGGGAGAGAGCAAGGGGGACGGCGTTCGCCCGGTGAAGTGCGGTCTAGGCTATCCAACGACAGCATGTCCGGATTGATGGTGTCCGACTGGTTCAAGACGACGGCCCGTGCGACGACATTTTCCAATTCGCGAATGTTGCCAGGCCAATGGTACCGGCCCATAGCCTCCATTGCTGCAGGGCTGAACATGATACCGGGACGTTTTGCTTCCCTGGCATGCCGGTTCAAGAAAAACATGGCCAGGGCAGGGAGGTCATTGAACCGTTCGCGGAGCGGAGGGAGCGTCAGGCTGATGACGTTCAAACGGAAAAAAAGATCCTCGCGAAACTCACCGGTCTTCACGGCCAGTCGGAGATTCTTGTTCGTCGCGGCGATGATCCGAATATTGATCGACACAAGGCGTGTGCCGCCGACTCGATGGAATTCCCTATCTTGGAGCACACGCAGCAGTTTGGCTTGCAGCGGGAGCGACATGTCGCCGATCTCGTCCAGGAAGATCGTGCCTCCATCCGCCATCTCCAGTTTGCCCTTTTGCAGGCGATCCGCGCCGGTGAAGGCGCCGCGTTCATGCCCGAAGAGTTCGTTTTCGAGCAGCGTTTCCGTGAGGGCAACACAGTTGATGACCACCAACGGCATGGCCTGACGCAGACTCCACTGGTGGATGGAACGGGCGAAGAGTTCCTTGCCCGTGCCGCTCTCCCCCAGCAGTAAGACGCTGGCATCGGACTTCGCGGCGCGCCGGGCCGACTCCATCACTCCACGGATCTTTTCGCTCATGCCTACAATCGAGGCGTAGCGGCTGTCGACTTCTGACTTGAGGCAGGCGACCTGCCGTTTAAGGGTATCGCGCTCCAAGGCTTTGCCGATCACGAGGAGCAGGTGATCTTTGTCCAACGGCTTGGTTAGAAAATCGTAGGCGCCGGTTTTCATCGCCTCGACCGCGGCATCGATCGAGGCATGGGCAGTCATGACGATGACAGGGAGATCTTCGGCTAGTCTGACTTTCGGGAGTCGCTTGAGGACCTCAAGGCCGGTCAGGCGCGGCATATCCAGATCGAGCAACATGAGGTGAGGCGCTTCCTGCTCGACCATCTCGAGTGCCTCGACCCCATCGCGCGCGAGCACGGTTCCATAGTCGGAGGCCTGCAGACGATCCTCCAGCATCGTGGCAATATCGGGATCGTCGTCGACGATGAGAAGTTT
Organism: uncultured Nitrospira sp.; assembly: GCA_964530675.1. Taxonomy (GTDB): domain Bacteria; phylum Nitrospirota; class Nitrospiria; order Nitrospirales; family Nitrospiraceae; genus Palsa-1315. The sequence continues at coordinate 3,301 of CAZGYZ010000284.1, forward strand.
CGCCTTCATCTTCGCCTCCAT
>CAZGYZ010000285.1:0-3317 GCA_964530675.1 uncultured Nitrospira sp.
TCGGCGACAGTCTTTAGGAGATCGAGAAGTTTGTCAAACTGCGCAGGCGAATCGACGTTCTCTTCCCGATGGGCGCTGACCACAAAGTATTCCCCCGGCTTAAGCTGGAGCGTCTTCAGGATTTCAGACTGCTCAATCCTCGCGTGATAGTAGGACAACACTTCAAACATCGGGCTCCCGGTCTTGATTACCCGTTCCGGCGGCAATCCCTCACGCAGCAAATAGTCCCGTGCATGGTCACTGTAGGTCAGGTTGATGTCGCTGACATGATCCACGATCTTCCGGTTGAGTTCTTCGGGAACTCGTTGATCGAAACAGCGATTTCCCGCTTCCATGTGGAAGATGGGAATCTTTAGACGTTTCGCGACAATCGCGGCCAGGCAGCTATTCGTATCTCCCAGGAGCAGAAGTGCATCCGGCCGTTCCAGAATCATCACGTCGTAGGCCCGAGTGAGAATATTGCCCAACATCTCGCCCAGATTGGCGGCTACGACGTTGAGAAAATGGTCGGGCTTTCTGATCTCGAGCTGTTCAAAAAAGACCTGATTCAATTCATAGTCATGATTCTGCCCGGTATGGACGAGGACGTGCCGGACATGGACATCAAGCGTCCGGATGACCCTGCACAACTTGATCACTTCAGGACGGGTCCCGACGATGGTCATGATTTTCAGAGGCGTCATCTTTCCGCTCCTCCCTCCATGGTGCTTCCGACCCTGCTATCGCAAGAGCTCGGAGCGATCCCCCAGATCAGCATCCTCGACCATGAGGCGGTGTTTCTTGAGGAGTGCGGTCGTGCCTGCCAAATCGAGTACTTCATCACCGGAACTGTACTCTTTCTCCAACGCATTCGGCTCCGGGGCCGCACTCTGCCTTAGCTCAGGAAGCATGGGCTGGATTGCGTAATACCCTCCCCGACGGACACAGTGATGCATTTCTTCCTCGGAGATCAAAATCTCATGCATTTTCTCACCCGGCCGAATTCCGACAGTCTTGATAGAAATGTCCCGCCCCCCGATCAACGCCTGCACAAGGTTAATGACCGTTGCCGATAGGGCCCGCGGGATATAGGTTTCACCACGTCTGGCTTCCTTCGCCGCAGCAAATACCGTATCCACCGCATCGTCTAAGCTGAGAAGAAACCGCGTCATCTCCGGCGCTGTAATTGTCACCGGCCCTCCGCTCCTGATCTGATCGTGGAAAAGAGGAATCACAGACCCCCGAGAGGCGAGGACGTTGCCATAACGGACACAGACGAAGCGGGTTTTAGGACTCAAGATATTTGCCGCGACGAAGACTCGTTCCTGTACCGCCTTGGTCATGCCCATGACATTCACCGGCTTGCACGCTTTGTCGGTGCTGATTCCCACGACGGTATCAACCGGATACCCCTGCTCTTCTATGGCGCGGACAATATTGGAGGCGCCCATACAGTTGGTCAGGACGGCCTGTACAGGGAAATATTCGCACGTAGGCACCTGCTTGAGCGCGGCCGCATTGACGACAATGTCGGCTCCCTTGATGGCGGAACAGACATCTTCGTAGCTCCGGACATCGCCGATCCGAAACTCCAGCACGTTCACAAAGTTATTGAAGATCACTTCGTCCGTAGTCACCCGCCGATTGAGATAGGACATTCTCATATCGTGCTGCTTGGCTTCGTCGCGGGACAACACGATCACCTTTTTAGGCGTCCCCAACTCTCCTGTCAGCAATCGATGAACCAGCTTCTTGCCCAAAGAACCGGTGCCGCCCGTGACGAGAATGGTCTTGTCCTTGAAAATCATGGGGCCCTTTCTGTCATGTGATGAGCCATGTCATCGATCATCGCCTCCCACGTAGGAGGCGAGTAGCCTGTATCCCGATGAAAGCGGGAGGCGTCGAGACTCCGGTCGCACTCGAACGTCGAGTCTCGTTCGATCGTAATCGGCAAACGAAGCCGGTCACGGATGAGAGTTAAGAGGTCATATTTGCTGATCGGCCCGGCAGCCGCATGGTAGACGCCATGAACCGTCGGAGCATCCACCAGAACCCGCTCCACAATGCGCGCAAGTTCGGAGGTGGGAAACCCGGAGAAGATGGCCTTAGTGAACCCCTTCACGGTCTGTCCCCGTTGAGCAAGAAACCACTCCAACAGACCGGTTTTACGTGAAAGTTCAGGCCCGATCATCGAGGTGCGAATCGTGAGGCAATGCGGTTCCGCAACCTCCCCCAAGAACTTAGTCCGGCCGTAGAGATCGTTCGCATCCGGAAAATCCGTTTCGCAATAGTTCCCCTTGCGACCTGAAAACACGCAGTCAGTGCTCAAGTGAACCAGCCTCGCCCCGACTGTCCGGCACACAAGAGCCAGCCGGTTCGGCAACAAGGAGTTGATTTCAAGGCTCGGAATGACTTCCTTCGCATCCGATCGTTGCTTGACGATTCCAACGGCGTTCACCACCGCCTCTGGGTGAAATTCCGCAAAGACCTGCAATAACGGGTCCGTCTGTCTCACATCGATTCCGTAGAAGACCGTTCCCTTCTCAAAGAGACCGTGCGCAGCATAGGTTTCCCGGTCAAGCCGCAAGGTCACACGGACATCGTGCCGCTCACGAAAATAGCGAAACAGCTGATGCCCCAGCATTCCGTCTCCACCGAGAATCAGGACCCGCATGCCATTCGTTCTCCTTTGACTTCGTTCATCCAGAGATCAAGACGCTCGAGTAACAGCATCCGTTCGAAATGGGTTTCAAAATAAATTCGACCCCTGAGACCCATCGCACGTCGGACCTCCGCCGGCATGTTATACATTGCAAGCACGGCATTGGCCAGAGCCAGGGGATCTTCCGGCGGCGGCGTCAGGCCAGCCTCCGCTTCCCGAATAATACGTGCCCCCTCCCCGCTTAAAGCCGCAACGATGGGCTTCCCACAAGCGAGATAGGACTGCACTTTCGATGGGATGGTCAGGGCAAAGATTGGCTGTTCCAGGAGCGTGACCAAGAGGACATCCGCCAACGCGAAATACCGCGGCATGGACTCCGCCGGAAACCTCCCTAGCAGATGAACGGTCCTCCCCAAACCGCGGCGTTCAACTTGATCCTGCACCCAAGTGAACATCCGGCCATCGCCCAGAACGATCCAATGGATCTCCGGCTGATCCTTGAGCAACTCTGCCGCGTCAAGAATCGTTCCAAAGCTTTGGGCCTTACCGATGTTCCCCCCAAACACAACGCGAAAACCTGACGGCAATTGACTATGCTCAGGAGCTTCTCGTTCAAGCGATAGCGGCTGATAAAACGGCTCTGCACTATTGGGAAAGTACATAATATGTTCACGCT
>CAZGYZ010000286.1:0-3301 GCA_964530675.1 uncultured Nitrospira sp.
CGAGGGAGTCGTTGCCCTATTGACGCAGGCACTGGAGGATCCTGTCGAATCGGTTAGGCAGGCAGCGGTTGTGGCGGTCGGCGAGATCGAGCCAGGTACTCGATTGCTCCAGCCTGTCGTAGGGTTATTGCGGTCTTCGGATGCAAGGGTTAGGAGGACAGCGGTGCAGGCATTGCTGCAAATCGATGCAAGCCAATTGATTCCCGCGCTTGTCACAGCAGGGCGTGATTCCGATGCGGAGGTTCGTCAGGGCATTGTCGCGGCAGTGGGGGAATGGGGAGGGTCGGCGGTTTCTCCTTGGCTCAGAGAACGTCTAGCTGAAGATCCCGAGCCTGGGGTACGTGCAGAAGCGGCCTATCGTTTGGGATTACTCAGCGATCCTGATGCGAGGGCTGCGCTTGAATCGACGACTGCGAAGGATCCGGACAGTGGGGTGCGCCGCTGGGCGAAACGGAGGTCTTAAGCTGTTACGCGTGAACGATTCAACGCATCGACAAGTTCGACCAGCTCGATGCGGGCCTTTTCGTCGATATCGGTAAACTTGACGCCCATTCCGGGGAAGAGCAGATTCCGTTCAGGCTTGTTACGGGTCCAGGCGACCTTCGCTTTAGCCTTGTGTTTTTCCCAAGGATGATCGGGCAGTGAAAACTCGACGGATAGTTCGGTCCCAGGAGGCAGCGGGGTGCTGCTTTCGATGAACAAGCCGCCTGCACCGATGCCGCCGGTTAAGCTGTCGAACTGTTTGCCTTCCGGGGTCGTGCAGTGAACCTTCATGGCGAGCGGGGCTCTCGGATGAGATCGCGCATGGGCGAATCGCACGTCATCGTCGGTGGCAAGAATTTGTTCTATGACCGCTCCCCACGATAGGGCGCCGAGCAGTTTTCCCGTGGCGCTATGAAGGGTGAGCACTTCCTGGTCGGCATTTATCTCAAGGACTTTGCCTTCATGGCTTTCCGTTGTGATCACAGGAAATTTCATGCTCAGTTCAATGTAGTATTGAATGTGGGACGATCCAGTGGCAGATGCATAGTGACTAGGCCGGCGGGCCAACAGTCTGGATAGATTTCACCAGTTCCAACACACGGTTACGGATTTCTTGGTCAATCTCCGTAAAACGTACCCCCATACCGGGGCTAAATGTATATTGGTCTGCTTTAGGGCAGACCCACGCGACGAGACCCTTCGCCGGCAACCATTTCTCCGGCTCTTCCGGTAGCGAAAATTCAAGAGCGAGCGTTGTGCCGATCGGTAGCGGGCTCAGGCTTTCGATAAAGAGCCCGCCTCCGCCGATACCTCCTGCGCGACTTTCAAGCTGCTGACCTTCCGGGGTTGTGTATTTGACACGGAAGGTGAGTGTCACGCGCGGCTCATTTCTGGTTTCCCGGCTCGCCTGGGGCTTACGGTAGGCCAGAATCTGGTCGATGACGAAGTCCCAGGACAGGTTGCCCATAGGTTCGCCGTTGATCCCCAAGAGGGTGATCAATTCACGGTTTGCATCAAGGTCAAGAGCCTTCCCCTTGTGTCGAAGGCTTGAAGACACGGGATATCTCACAGGTCCTCCACGTTCAATCTGTAGCGCAAGTATAGCGCAGCATTTCATCTTGTCGAGGGAAAGCGTAGAGCTATCAGGAGCGTCAAGGCTTGGGAGGAAGATAGAGCAAGGAGTATTCCAGAATGGAAGATGTGAGGGAACAACCAGGCCAGGGTGTTCCTGGCCTGGTTGATTCTGCGTAGAGAGCCCGTGGGACGAGTAAAAAGGCTACAGTTATAATGACTTAGGCGGTCTTCACATCCTTGTCTTGTTCAAAGATCCGGATGGGAGCGTGCTTGCCGAGGATGGCATCTTCGGTGATGAGGACCTCCTTAATCTGCTTCTGAGAGGGGGCATCATACATCACGTCCAGCATCACGTCTTCGAGGATGGCGCGCAAGCCTCGCGCCCCGGTTTTCTGGAGAAACGCTTTCCGTGCGATCGCCCCGAGCGCGCCTTCCGTGAACTTGAGCTTCACTTTTTCAAAGGAGAGTAGTTTTTCATACTGCTTCGTGAGCGCGTTTTTCGGTTCGGTCAGGATTCGAATGAGGGCTCGTTCATCCAGCTCATCCAAAGTGGCGACGACTGGCAGCCGTCCGACGAACTCAGGAATCAAACCGTACTTGAGGAAATCTTCCGGCTGAACTCTCGCGAACAGTTCGCCAAGACGTATCTCGCTCCGTCCGCGAACTTCGGCTCCGAATCCCATCGCCTTCCGATTCAATCGTTGCTCGATAATGTGTTCGAGCCCGACGAACGCTCCGCCGCAGATGAAAAGGATGTTGCTCGTATTGACCTGAATAAATTCTTGGTGCGGATGCTTGCGTCCGCCTTGAGGCGGCACGTTGGCGACGGTTCCCTCGATGAGCTTGAGCAGCGCCTGTTGGACCCCTTCGCCCGAGACGTCGCGGGTAATAGACGGGCTGTCGCTCTTGCGGCTGATCTTATCGATTTCATCGATGTAGACAATGCCCCGCTCGGCCCGCTCCACATCGTAGTCCGCTGCTTGCAGAAGCTTCAGGATGATGTTTTCCACGTCTTCACCGACGTACCCTGCCTCGGTGAGCGTGGTCGCATCGGCCAGCGTAAAGGGGACGTCCAAGTACTTCGCAAGAGTTTGGGCCAACAGTGTTTTCCCTGTGCCGGTGGGCCCCAGCATGAGGATATTGCCCTTCTGGAGTTGCACGTCATCAACGTCTTTATCCTTGGACGAGATTCGCTTGTAGTGGTTATGAACGGCCACCGAGAGAATTTTTTTAGCCCGCTCCTGTCCCACGACGTATTGGTCCAAGTGGTGTTTGATTTCCACCGGCTTTTTGAGTTTCGACGAAATCTCTTCTTTGGCTTCTTCCCAATCCTCGGCAATGATGTCGTTACAGAGGTTGACGCACTCGTCGCAGATGTAGACGGTGGGCCCGGCAATCAATTTGCGGACCTCGTCGCGGCTCTTTCCACAGAACGAACAACGGAGATGTCGATCCATCTTATCCGGCTTCCCCATGCGCCCTCCTCGTGTTACTTGTCCTTGGTCGCGTCTTTCTCTGCATCGCCACCGACGGCCTTGAGAAGTTTTGGTGGCCGTGTAATGACTTCGTCGATGAGACCGTACCGCTTCGCTTCTTCTGCCGACATGAAGTAGTCCCGTTCGGTGTCCAGGGCTATCTTCTCAAGCGGCTGGCCGGTATGTTTGGCCATGATCTCATTGAGTCGTTCGCGGATTTTCAAGATCTCTCTGGCATGAATGTCGATTTCAGTGGCTTGTCCCTGAAA
>CAZGYZ010000287.1:0-3298 GCA_964530675.1 uncultured Nitrospira sp.
CCCTTGCGCCTCAGGGGACAGGCCAATGCCGGTGTCTTGGATCTCAAACCGCACCGTGACCGAGTCATCGGCGCCGCCCGCCAGCGACACAGAGAGTACGACTTCGCCCTGGGCTGTAAACTTGAGGGCGTTCGACAGGAGGTTCAGCAGAATCTGGCGGAGGCGTCCGGGATCGCCCCGGAGGGCGGAGGGGACGTTCGCATGGACCAGGCAGGCTAGGTTCACCCCCTTGTCAGCGGCGGGCTTGGCCACCAGATCCAGCGTTTCGTCAACCGCAGTGCGCAGGTCAAAGTCGATGATTTCTAAGGACAGTTTGCCGGCTTCAATTTTTGAAAAATCGAGAATGTCGTTGATGACCATGAGCAGGTGCTCCCCGCTGCTGCGGACGGTCTCGGCATATTCCCGCTGCTCGGGCGTGAGGTCGGTATCCAGCAGAAGGCCGGTCATGCCGATGACGCCATTCATGGGGGTCCGAATCTCATGGCTCATGGTCGCCAGAAAGGCCGACTTGGCTTTGACCGCTGCCAACGCCTGGTCGCGGGTCGCGGCCAGTTCAGTCGTCCGCTGGCGCATTTTTTCCTCCAGTGTGACGTTCATCTGGAGCAGCTCCCTGGACTGTGTTTTGATGAGCCCAACAGCTACCTGGGTCGTGGTCACGGTTTGTTCGAATTCCCCTTGATCGGTTCTGCGCTTCGCCTTAGCCACCTTCTCATCGCTCCTCTGGAACAGCACCACGTCGCCGGAAAGATCAAAGATCGAGAAGGCTTCTTCCAGTTGCGCCAGAATCGAATTGAAGGCCGCCCCCACCCGCCTCATGACTAACCGAATGACAAAAAAGCCGATCATGGTCGCAGCCAGCGTGAGAGCGATCGTGCGCCACATGACCAGTGTGATTTCATGTTGTATCCGAGCCAGGGAGTATTCAATACGAATCCACGCAGCAATTTCTCGTCCGATATACAATGGCTCCACGAAGACTAAGACCGATTCACCGGCTTGGTTGGTGAACGGACTAAGCTGTTCAATGCCGGAACTTCTAGACGTCTCCCACTGAGAATCGTTCAGGACGGTTCCGATCCGTTCAGAATGCTTGGCTGCAACAATCAGGTTGTCAGGGTCGATTACCTCAAGTTCCCGGATGTCGGGATTGTTCTGATAGGCCGACAACGCCTCCTGAAAACGAAAGAGGTTCTCTAAGATCGCTGCCGCGCCAGTCACGGCAAACGCTCGGCCTATCTCACGCACCTGATTTTCGGCTGCCTGGTAGAGAGCCTGCGTCTGCTGGGTGATGGTCCATGCCGAACTGCCACCGAGCATCAGCAGGATGAAGAGGCAGAGCCCGAGCGTCAATCTGTTCTGCAGACTACCCGCCCAATAGCGCATGAACCTTGTCCAGATGGGGAGTGGTCGTGTCGGCATGGTTGTCGGTCTCGTGTTCCTATGGGTATTGGAACGTCACGGACAACTCGCCCTGCGGTGGGACGGTCACCTGCTTCGTGAGCGCGCCCAGCGTTTCGTGCCAGAGGCTGATCTCATGCTTTCCTGGGGGAACGCCGGCGATCGAGAACCGGCCCAGGTCATCGGTCGTCGCAACGAAGTCGTGATCGCTCACCATGACATAGCCATGCATGAATGGATGCGCGTCGCACGTCAACTTCATCAGCCCAGGACTCCTCACCTTCTTCTGGACTGGCTTGCCTCCGGCGACGAGGGCCACGTTCAAGAATGTTCGATTGTCCGCATAGATGTGGGTGTTGTGCATCACCGGATCCTCGTTTCGAGTCTCAAGAAGATCGCCCGTCTTCGCCATCCCGACTCGCGGATGGAAGGCGCAAGTCCGGTTCGTGACCGTAGGGATGGTCGAGGACTGCTCGGTGGCCGGCATGACGGGCCTGTCCTGCAGCACCAGGCTGACGACCGTGTCTTTGACGCCGCCGGATGAGGGATCGACGATCATCGGCTGAATAGACTGTGACGCGCCGCAGGTCTCCTGATTTCTAGTGACCTGGATGACCTCTGGCGGAGGAACTGTGCCTCGAAAAATCACGCGCCCCACGATCGTCGCGCCCGCCGGCGAAGCGAAACCGCTGTCTGCGGCGCCCCATGCAGGCAGGCTGATAGCGACCAGCGCAATCCATGCCCCGCCTAGGACGATGAGTGGTCGAGGCAAGACGATCATCATGGTCGCACCTCCGGAGAGAGCGACAGAATGTAGTTCACCACATGCCAGAGTTGTTCTTCTTTCCCGGCGAACTGTCCGGCGTACGACGGCATGGGCGTTCCATCCAACCCAGTAATAAGCGTGCGATAGATATCGCGCGGCGAAGCTCCGTTCTTGTATGAGGCGCGATTCGTCAGATCTGTGGCGGCGATGCGAAGCCCTGCGCCGTCGTGCAGGCTTCCTGCCTCAGCAAGGGGACCGTCGCCTCCCCCACTCGAACCGTGACACACAAAACATTCCAAGGATCGATAGAGTGTCCCGCCGGTCTCCAGGCTTTCCGGTGTGGGCGGGATCGATGGCAACCCGATGGAAAGGGGCTTTGCGGCTTCCTGGCGAAAGACATCCGACAATGATTTGATGTAGGCGATCAGCGCCCAACGGTCTTCGGCGCTGAGGCCGGCGAAGGATGGCATAAAGCCGGGGATCCCTCGGGTCAGCGTTCTAAACAGATCTTGATCGGTCGGCGCCTCGCCTGAAGCGGTGGTTCGAAACTTATACTCGCCGACGGTGAAGTCTCTCGGCCTGGGTGCGGAATAACGGCCAAGGAACCAGCCGGCCGGCCCATCGCCCTTTCCCGCTCCCCCATGGCAGAACAGGCAGGACCGCTCATAGATCTGTTTCCCTTTTTCCCTCGTCGCCTGATTATCGTCAGGCTTCATGGCCTGCGCAACAGAAGCTCCACCAAGCATCGCAAGGCCGGCGCAGATTGCGACAAGTGTACGGATCAGCATAGACCGCCCCCCATCAGAAAATCACATCGATTCCGGAAAAGAAGACATTGCGGAGATTGCGCGCGGCATGGTCGCCCTCTTCAGCCTGTCTGACATTGAAGTCATTACGCACAAAAATCGCGACGTTGGTACGCAGATAGTGTTTGGCCTGCACGCCGACAAAGGTTACCGACTTCCGCTGATCCAGCATTCCGCCTGCATCCAGGTTATCGTACCGCAGCGACAGCAACGTCTTATCCGTGACATAGGTATCGGCGCCGATGGTCAGACCGGTCGCGGTCTGGTCGAATAGGCCGGCAAACGCCGTCGGTGTCTTATTGATCTTATCGATTGAAAAGGCGGCGTA
>CAZGYZ010000288.1:0-3285 GCA_964530675.1 uncultured Nitrospira sp.
AATCCACAATCAGTTTTACTTCATGCAGGCACTCGAAATAGGCCATCTCCGGAGAATAGCCGGCTTCCACAAGCGTCTCATACCCGGCCTGGATAAGAGATGTGAGCCCTCCACAAAGGACGACCTGTTCGCCGAAAAGATCCGTCTCGGTTTCTTCCCGAAAGTTTGTTTCGATCACACCGGCCCGCCCACCCCCAATCGCACTGGCATAGGCAAGTCCCAACTGCTTGGTCGTTCCGCTGGGATCCTGATGGATTGCGAGTAAGCAGGGCACCCCGCTGCCTTTCGTATATTCTGATCGAACGAGATGGCCCGGTCCTTTGGGCGCGACCATGAACACATTGATCATGGACGGCGGGACAATTTGCCCGAAATGAATGTTGAAACCATGGCCAAATGCGAGATAGGAGCCCGGCTTCAAATTCGGAGCGATCTCCTGCCGATAGATGGCCGCTTGCGCTTCGTCTGGCGCGAGAATCATGACCACATCGGACGCCTTGACGGCATCGGCCACCGGCATGACTTTCAGCCCGCTTTGCTCCGCCTTCTTCCATGAAGCGCCTTCGCGCAGCCCGATAACCACACTCACACCACTCTCTTTCATGTTGAGCGCATGGGCATGGCCCTGACTGCCATAGCCGATCACCGCCACTTTCTTATTCCGGATCTGTTGAATGTCTGCATCTTTATCGTAATAAATCTTCATCGATCGCTCCTGGGGTAATAGCCGTGTCAAGGAACCGACTGGACGTTGAGTCTGGGATGACGTCTACTCGCGGACAACCTTTTTTGCCTGTACGTCCGTCGACCGAATCAACTCACGGGCAACCGCAACCCGTCCTGTACGTGTGAGTTCTTTGATTCCGAGGGGCTGCAGCAGATTGATGATCGCTTCGATCTTTCGTGGATCCCCGGTCACCTCGATGGTGTAAGTCGCCGGTGTGGAGTCGATGACGTTGGCCCGGAAAATATCGGCGATCCTCAGCGCCTCCGCCCGATCTTCAGACTTCGTATGCACCTTGATGAGGGCCGTCTCCCTCGAAACAAAGTCGCTCTCGTTCAGATCCACAACCTTAATGACGTCAATTAATTTATTGAGCTGTTTGACAATCTGCTCGATGATCCGCTCGTCTCCGGACGTCACGATGGTCATCTGCGACATGGAGGGATCGAGCGTTGGCGCCACAGAGAGACTTTCAATGTTAAACCCGCGGCCGCTGAACAGGCCGGCGATGCGAGACAACGACCCGAACTTGTTCTCGACGGTCACCGAAATAATGTGTTCCATATCCAATGTGACTCCAGACTCCGTCAGTTAGGCTGTAAGAATCGTGTCTGAATCTTTTGGAGCCACCTGCCCCGTTCCAGACTGTTTGCTTTTCAATGCAGGCGGATCTTCCAAAATCATCTCATGGTTACAGCCGCCCGCGGGAATCATGGGATAGACGTTTTCATAGGGATAGGTCGGCACATCGACGATGACTGGTTTATTCACCGCAATCGCTTCCTTGAGGACGTCATCGATCTCGGATGGCTTGCTGGCCCTGAGCCCAACCGCTCCGTAGGCCTCCGCCAACTTCACAAAGTCCGGCGTCGTCTCCAGATAACTTGAGGCATACCGACCTTCGTAGAAGAGATCCTGCCATTGCCGGACCATCCCGTGGAATCGGTTGTTCAGAATGATGATCTTCACCGGCAGCTTATGCACCACCGCCGTCGCCATTTCCTGCATATTCATTTGGATGCTGCCGTCGCCCGCTATGCAGAGAACTAATCGGTCTGGAAATGCCGCCTGCGCCCCCATGGCGGCAGGGAACCCGAACCCCATGGTTCCAAGTCCCCCGGATGTTAACCAGCGATTCGGCTTCGCCAGCTTAAAATATTGGGCAGCCCACATCTGGTGTTGTCCAACATCGGTCGACACGATCGGATCCCGATCTTTCGTGAGATCATAGAGCCGGCTGATAACATGTTGCGGCTTGATCGGCCCATCTGCTTCTTGTTGATATGCGAGAGGATTTGCCTGTTGCCATTCTCGAATCTGGTCCCACCAGGGCTTGCGTAATTCCCGTTGATCGCCGTTTACCGTGGCACGAAGAATCTGAATCAACTCACGGAGCACCAGCTTGCAGTCGCCGACGATCGGAATGTCGACATTGACATTCTTCCTAATCGAGGTCGGATCGATATCGATGTGGATGACCTTGGCATGCGGACAAAACTCGGAAACCTTTCCGGTCACGCGATCGTCAAATCGTGCCCCGATAGCCACGACAAGATCGGAATAGTGCATCACCATATTTGCCCAATAGGTGCCGTGCATCCCCAGCATACCCATGGACTGAGGATGCTCACCAGGAAAAGCTCCCAGCCCCATCAATGTCATGTCGACCGGCATATGAGTGAGTTCGGCCAATTCCAACAACTCTTGCGATGCACCTGAGAAGATGACTCCGCCGCCGACATACAACACCGGCTTCTTCGCCTTCGACATGGCCTCAGCCGCCTGCTTGATCTGCCACTTATTCCCTTCGTATACCGGATTGTAGCTACGGATAGAGATGGAACTCGGATAGACGAACTCCGCCTTATCCATGGATACGTCTTTCGGAATATCCACCAGCACCGGACCTGGGCGCCCCGTCGTCGCAATGTAGAACGCTTCTTTGATCGTGACGGCCAGATCTTTCACATCTTTCACTAGGAAGTTATATTTGGTGCAGGGACGACTCAGTCCCATATTATCCGCTTCCTGGAACGCATCATTCCCTATCAGGCTTGTGGGAACCTGTCCGCTAAAACAGACCAGCGGCACGGAATCCATGTAGGCATCCGCCAACGCCGTGATCACGTTCGTCATGCCGGGTCCGGAGGTCACAAGACACACCCCAGCTTTACCGGTCGCCTTGGCATAGCCTTCCGCCATATGGCCCGCACCCTGCTCATGGCGAGTCAAGACCACGTCAATTTCTTTCTGCTGATGAAGCATGTCGAAAATCTTCAGAACAACGCCACCGGGAAGCGCAAATATCGTCTTGACGCCTTCACGCTTGAGGCATTCGATGAGGATCTCAGCACCTGTGAGCTTCATAACAGAACCTCCACCCCTGCCACCGAATAAAAATCTAGCAGAAGAATCAGGAGAACGCGATACGCCTGGCCTCATCTCGAATAGACCAGGCACAGCTCCCATGTTCACTCAGAACATTCTGAAAAATCAGGGAGAAATATGAATGATCCTATCACCACGCATTTCCACCCGTCAATAGTCGAGCAGGTCTGAAG
>CAZGYZ010000289.1:0-3262 GCA_964530675.1 uncultured Nitrospira sp.
GTTCGACGGATCGGCACTGTGCCAGTAATTTTTGCGCCGGCCTTCAAGGACGGCTTTTTTACAAGTTTTCGTTGGGAGCCCACGGCGTGACCCTCCTAGACTGATATGGCGCTGGCCATCGAAGGTGCAGTCGAAATCCACGAATTAGATAATGTGAGAAAGTCTATCAAGCCACCTCTCCTCAGGCAAACATTAAGCGGAAAGTATCGACCTCATTTCCGCGAGACGCATGAGGAATGTTGAATGCGAAATGATGAATGATGAATTGCGGAAGAGGACTTCAGCTTTCGAGTCGCGCTTCTCACGCTTCTCTCGCCCGACTCGCAATCAGTTTATTCTCCTTCGCCGAATACCCCGTAGCTTGCTACGGGGATGAAGGCGAGGGGAACCCTCCGTAGCCTTGGCAAAGGAGGGTAGTGGCTTCGGAGAATTTCGCAAGATACCCCGCAGCTTGCTGCGGGGAGCTTCATTGGGGAGTGGCCACCAGCCCGTTGACGGCTCCGATGGATCGGTATTTCTGATCGCGTTGAGCTAGCAATTGAGGGAGGGGGAGGTCGTAGAGCTGGGAGAGTTGATTGCTGAGGGACTTGGCAACTCGATCGGTGATGGCAGTGAGATCTCGATGGGCGCCGCCGAGCGGTTCCGGAATGACTTCATCGGCGATACGGAGCTCGACTAGGTCTTTCGCCGTCATTTTCAAGGCAGAAGCGGCATCGGGAACCTTCGCCGGGTCGTCCCACAGGATCGCGGCGCAACCTTCCGGCGAAATCACCGAATAGACAGCATGTTCCAACATGAGGACGCGATCCGAGACGCCTAGTGCGAGCGCTCCGCCGCTGCCGCCTTCACCGATGACGATGGAAATAATCGGCACGGCGAGCCGGGACATCACATACAGATTGCGGGCAATGGCTTCAGCCTGGCCACGCTCTTCAGCGCCGATGCCTGGGTACGCGCCTGGCGTGTCGATAAAGGTCACAACCGGGCGGCCAAACTTCTCGGCCATTCTCATGAGGCGCAGGGCTTTTCGATAGCCTTCGGGGTTAGGCATGCCAAAATTCCTTTGCATCCGCTCTTTGAGAGTCTTCCCTTTTTGATGGCCAATAATCATGATCGACCGGTCATTGAACCGCGCGAAACCTCCGACAATGGCACGATCGTCGCCGAATGAGCGGTCCCCGTGGAGCTCAAGAAAGTCCCTGAAGAGATAACTGATGTAATCGAGGGTGCTAGGCCGTTGGGGATGGCGGGCGAGTTGCGTGCGCTGCCAGGGATTCAGCTTACTGTAGAGCGTCTGTTCGACCTGGGCCAGTTTCATCCGCAGCTTGCGGATCTCATCCTGGGGGGCTGATTTCCCGGCAGGCACGGCTGCAAGTTTTTCGATCTTTTCTTCGATCTCGCGGATCGGTTTTTCAAACTCAAGATAATCGCGCATAGTGAACTGGTTCGTTTTGTTTATCAGGTTTGTTTGGATTTTTGGTTGAACGAAACTAATCAGATGAACCAAATAAACGAAACAAACCAAATGAACTAAATAACGATCTTGGATGAGCGGTCAGGATAACAGAAAAACAGCCCCTTTGCCTAACAATTCTTCAACATCCGCCACTAATCGTTCGCTGGGGGTGACGGTCAGGTGGGGGAGGGGGGCCGTCTCGGCTTCCAGGGACGTATTCATTCGCACTGTGAGCGCGACGGAGGTGCTTCCTGGGTGGCGTAGAAAGACCTCTCGAAGGCGCGGTAACTCTTCCGCCATGCCGGGCCGATCGGTCAATCGTATGTAGACTCGTTTGATTGCCTGCGCTTGCACCTCGGCGAGCGGTTCGATCTTGCTCCCCCGAATCTTCGTCCCTTTATCGCCCCGGTCTATCGTGCCGGTGATACGGACGAGGCGTTCAGGCACAACCAAGTCAGCAGCCTGTTTGTAGAGATCAGGAAAGATGATAATCTCGACCACGCCCTGGAGGTCTTCCAGGGTAAGATAGGCCATCCGGTCGCCCTTCTTGGTCAGCATGCTTTTGACCGTCGTGACGATGCCGCAGAGTTTTACCTCACGACCGTCCGATAATTCCGGCAGGCCGATGGTCGTGACAGTGGCGAGCGCTTGTATGGTGGCCTCATAGCGCGCCAGCGGGTGCGAGGAAATGTAGAAGCCGGTCAGTTCCCGTTCCTGCTTTAACCGCTCGCTTTGGTCCCATTCAGGAATGTTGGGCAACGGTATGGCCGGATGTTCCGCTGAATCCTGTCCGTGCAATTCGTCGCCAAAGATATTGGTCTGTCCCAGCTCCCGTTCACGTTGGGCAGCCGCCCCATCCTCGACGGCTTGATCCAGAACCGCTGCAAGTTGAGAACGTTTCGCGCCGGTCGAGTCGAAGGCACCGGTCTTGATCAGCCCTTCGAGCATGCGCTTGTTCACTTTGTGGAGATCGACGCGGCGACAGAACTCAAAGAAGGACTTGAAGGGGCCGGTTTCATTTCTGATCTCAATGATGGATTCGACGGCGCCTTCGCCGACATTCTTGATAGCAGCCAGGCCGAACCGGATGGCATGGTCCACCACGGTAAAGTTCTTATGGCTTTCGTTCACGTCCGGAGGCAGAACCTTGATGTTCAGATCGCGGCATTCCCCGAAGTAGCCGACGATCTTGTCGGCGTTGCCCATGTCGGTGGTCATCAGGGCGGCCATGAATTCCGTCGGATAGTGCGTTTTTAAATAGCCGGTCTGGTAGCAGACGACGGCATAGGCCGCCGCGTGGGACTTGTTGAACCCGTATCCGGCAAACTTCTGAATCAGTTCGTAGAGTTTTTCAGCCTTCTTGTCGGGAACCTTATTCGTCTTGGCGCCGGCCAGGAACTGCGCACGCAGCTTCTCCATCTCCTCCGGCTTCTTTTTACCCATGGCACGCCGGAGAATGTCGGCTTGGCCGAGCGAGAAGCCCGCCACCTTGTTGGCAATCGCCATCACCTGTTCCTGATAGACGATGACCCCGTAGGTGTCCTTCAGGATCGGCTCGAGTTCAGGCACTTCGTAGACGATCGGGATTTTGCCCTGTTTGCGTTTAATGAAGTCGGGGATCAGATCCATCGGGCCAGGGCGGTAGAGCGCGATGATGGCGATGATGTCCTCGAACCGGTCCGGCTTCAGGCCGGTCAGGAGGTCGCGCATCCCGGAGCTTTCCAACTGGAAGAGACCAATCGTCTTCCCTGAAGAGAGGAGGGCAAAGGTCTTGGGGTCATCGAACGGCATCTGCTCCATGACTAA
>CAZGYZ010000290.1:0-3259 GCA_964530675.1 uncultured Nitrospira sp.
GAATTACCTGAAAATCACGAACACCTCCAGAGCCACCGCCACGAGAGACTTGCAGAGTCTGGTAGAAATGGGTGCATTCCGAAAGACCGGAGAACTCAAACATACCCGGTACTGGCTGAGCATTCTCCAGACCTCTAGCAATCACTGAGGGGGTAAATCATGGTGCGCAGCAACGCCAAAGACCTCGTCCGCCCCTCACCTAACTCAGAAGAATTCATCTTCCTAGCCCACTGCGGCTGTGAGATCCATTCTTTAAATGTGTGACTGCAAGACGCGACCCCATTTGTCCGTCCCTCTTTTAAGCTGTCATGCGACGGTTCTCATTACACGATTCCACTTGATTCCGGGCAACCGTCCCCATTTGACCGACTTCCAAACGATGCAGCCATTGTGTGCACTGATCCAACATATCCTCCTCCCACTCGCGAAACGAAAAGAGGTGGTTGGCATCCTTTGTCACATGAATCTCATACTGGGATCTGCACGACTCCAATTTGGCGCGATTCCGCTCCACAAATTTTGTTTCGTACTCCCACAACAGCCGATCGCTCCCGGAAAAAATGAGGTAGACGTGCCGTGAGCTTGACATCATGTTGAAAAACGCCGGGGCAAAATAAGGATTGGTATTGTCCCGTTCCTCACTGTGACAAGCCGATGGAGGCGTCGAGTTCGTCCCACGGAACTTCACCAGCAATGGTTTCAAGAGCGAACGGAAAATGAGCCTGTAATCGCTTTGAAAGGTCAGGAAACGCACCCATGATTGCCAGGCTTCGAGATCCCATAGCTTCTGCACGTAGCTATCACGCGTTCCTCGCAGGTGAGCATCGGTCATGTATTTCCTAGAGTCGATGTGTGTGCCGTCGAGAATGACCGGAATCCCCAATCCCAGCAGGCAACTGATCCGTTGGTCTCTGACCGCAGTCAGAAGACCCGTGATCGCCCCCCCGCATAATCCCGAGACGATGAACTTCTGTATCCCATAGGTGCGCTGCATCCAATCCATGGCCGAGATAGTATCGTCAATATAGCGGCCGACCTGAATAGCGCCATAGAGATCAGCCATGTACTCCTCCTCCGCCTCCCCTTCCGAATCGCCCGACCCATAAAAGTCGAACCGCAACACGGGATAACCGAGCGCCACAAATCGCTCAGCCATATTCACATAGAGTCGATGAGGTGCAACCCGCATTTTCATGCCTGGAGACAGGAGAATGATTGCGGCGCCTGACACGCAAGGTTTTACCGGCCGATGTATCATGCCGAACAGTCGATGCCCGGCCTTATTCTGAAATGTCACAGGGAGCACTTCGCTCGTCATCGTGCCGCCACCCATGCCAACGTGGTGTCGAACAGCTTCGGTGCTGCTCGGTACCAGCGCTTGATTTCTTTCCAAAACGGCTCCTCGACGGCACTCTTAAGATCGCCACCGGGATACGTTTCCTGCAGCGCCTTGAGGTCCGGATGAATAGGCTGTCCGTCTTTTCCAACCTGCACGATCAGGCAGGGACCGGCAAACCGCTTGCGCCCTTCTTTCAAATTTATCGCCGACGCTTGCTCATAGCAGGGATAGGCCAATTCATAGCCATCGATGTTGACTGTCGCGCCTTTCTTCATCATTCCGACCAGTGCTTCACGGTTATGGCGGATTTCCTTATAGACCACCGATTGCGTCGTCAGATTGATGCGCAGCATCTCCTGCATGTACTTCCCGCCATCGACGATCGGTTCCCACAACACGAGCTTACCGACTTTCGGAGACCGCTCGGCAGCCAGGGCCGCCAACGTCGCTCCGAAGCGCAGCCCAAGCAACCCAATACCCCGACTGATGCCGCTCACTCCCTCCAAGTAGCGGATCGCGCATTCGATGTCGGACAACATCGTGTCCACGGAGGCAGCCGAAAATTGCCCCTCGCTGTCGCCGTTCCCCATCGTGTCGAACCGCATCACCCAAGCCCCTCGGGCAGCCAGCAATCTGGCAAAAGAGACATACACCCGCTGGGCCAACAGCTTTTCTTCAGCGAACGGGTGGCAAAGTACCCAGGCCGCCCCTGACGGGGCACCGAGCGGCTGGTGCACAATGCCGAACAGGCGATATACCCCGTTCTCAAAAAACAGCGGCGTTTCGATCGGAGGAGTCGTTATCGCTGAGACGGTGTCCACAGTTCTTGCCTCTCTCCGATTGCATACTTCACCCAGGCCACTACGATGGCCACATTGACCATGGAAAAATAGAGCGCAATTTTTCCGATCAGCGACTGCCGGACGACACTCCATCCGGAAAATGCCAGGAACGCGACCAGATAGAATGTGATCTGGACGGTCGAGACAAAGAGAAACCACGGCGAGTCCATGAGCAGCATGGAACTGACCAGCGCCGTGATGAGGAAGAACGGCACCGACCAGCGCAAGATCTTATGGGACAGCATCTCAACGGCAAATACGCCGAAACGTATCGGGTTCAGAACCCCTCCACAGGCAAACAGGGCCGTCATCCCGCGAATCAAGGTGCGAACCTTTCGTTGGAATTCCTGTTTGGAATCTTTGACGATCGTCATCATGCCCACCGCGGCCGGCTCACTGACGGCCCGAAACCCTTGCTCGACCGTCCTGAGTATAGACAGAAAATCCGGCGCCAGCCCTTCCGTCACAGCCCCGGGCACTCTTGATCTGTCCGAACACCGGCTCCACGGTCTGGCCTCGCTTCTTGTAGAGGCGACGACCACGCGTCGTCAGCAGCGTGCGCTCCATGCGGTCGCGGGCCGTCAGCCCCTTCGGAGCGCGGCCGCGTGGCGGCGGCTGCTCCCGCAGCGCCTGGCGCTGTTTCCAATCCTTGTTCGTGGCGATCAAGAGGGCGGGCCCTGCCGGATCCGCCGCCAGCAGGTTGGCCTCGCTGCAATAGCCGGCATCGGCCAGAGCCGTCCCAAGCGTGTGCGGATACGCGATGGCCTGGAGATTCGCCTGCGCCCGTTCCAGCATCGGGGACAATTGCTTGATGTCATTCTCTTCCTGCGTCACTTCAGCCGCCACGATGATCTGGTCCTCCGTCACCACCGCTTGCGCGTTGTAGCCTTGGACGTATCCGGCCTGCGTCTTCATGATGCGGCTGTCCGGATCCGTGACATTGGCCTTGGCCTCGCGGTCCGCGGCTGCCTCGGGCGCCTTCGGTTTGCGGCCCCGCTTCTTCTGCCCGGTGGCGGCCTCCTCGGCCGCAACCACTTGTCCGACATGGTGATGATATCCGCTTCGGGCGATGATGTCG
>CAZGYZ010000291.1:0-3244 GCA_964530675.1 uncultured Nitrospira sp.
GTGGTCCTTATCTTGGGAATAGCTGGTACCGCTCATGCACAGTACGGTGGTTCTTGTCGAGCGTCCGCACCGCCTTCACGAGTATCCGGGACTGGTTTCTTTGAGGTCGTTCCTTCCATCTGTGTCGCCGAACGGTATGACAGCAATGTCTTCTTTAGGCCTGCCACGCCAGGTCTTCAGAGAGACGATTTCGTGACAACGGTGAATCCAATGCTTCGAATAAACCACAATGGGGAATATGCATCCGCGGTTCTGAGTCTGGGCGGATTTGGCGAAACGTACATAAGAAATCCAGGTCTCAACTACATTGGCACGAACGACAGCCTCTCCCTCAATCTCGACAACTCCATCAAGAGACTGCTTCCCAATGCAAGCTTGCGCGTTACCGATACGTTCCGATATACGCCGCTACCACCGGGGTTTGTGAACCCTATAGCTGGAACGAGTCCTGCCGATCCCGGCAATATCCAAGACGTGTATGCGCAGGGAATTATGGGTTTTCGGACCAACAATCTGAGCAATATCGGGACTGTGTCGGCATCCTACGCCACGACCGCGTTGACTAGTGTCAACGCTTCGTATAGCTACGCGATACTCAGGTTCGGGTCAACTCCCTCAACAAAGGGAATTGACCCGAACCTGACTCCAGCGCCCACGAATCTGTTTAATGCGACAACCCAAACTGGAACAGTGGGAGGAGCCGCTCGATTGAGCGAGGTGGACACAGTCAATGTCAATTATTCTCATACGCAATCCGAGTTTCAGCGTGGCCCCACATCGTCTCTATTTAAAATTGACAGTGCGACGATTGGATGGTCACGAACGCTGACCCCCGGTCTCAGGGCTGAGCTGGGAGGCGGAGGCATCCTGATTAGCCCCGGGCTGACAACCTATGCGGCGAATGCCGCATTGATCATGAATTCTGCAAACAATAGCGCAACAATAAGCTATGCACGCTCAGCTTTTCCTGGTTTCGCAGGCGCTGGTGTATTGATCGGGGATCGGGTCTCATTGTCCGCCACCCAGAGGATCAATCGACAATGGCAGCTGTCAGAATCGGCGACCTATGTGCATTCGTCTCGCGCTGGTGGTCTCAATGTGCAGAAGTTCGATTCGTATAATGCAGGGGGAGATATCCAGTATTGGATGACCGACGTCTGGTCGACCTCATTAAGCTACAACTATACAAAGTTCACCCAAGACTTCGGATCGGTGAAGACGGACTTCGACCGCCACGTCATTATGCTGAGTGTCGCAGCCAGCTGGGGGTAAGGATGACGAGCGAAAATAATTCACCATCGCTGGCGCCTATCGATTACTGGCACATCATTCTCCGCAGAAAATGGCTTGCCCTTGCCATGATCTTCGCGTGCGTCGGAGGGGGCGGTTTTCTCTGTGTTGTGTGGCCGGAGAGCTATCGTTCCAGCACCTTGATTCTCGTGGAAAGCCAAAAAATTCCTGAAGACTATGTGAAAGCCCTCATCGGGCCCAGCATCGAAGAGCGGTTGAGTTCATTGCAACAACAAGTGATGAGTCGGACCCTGTTGAATCAAGTGATCCGGGAATTCGACCTCTATCCGAATGTGGTTCGCCGGGATGGTTATGAACCAGTGATTGAGCGTCTACGGAAGGACATCCGTGTCGTCACGAACGCGGTACGCTCGCAGCGAGGAGGTGTCGACGCATTTGAGATTTCGTTTGCGCATAGAAATCCGCAGCTTGCCATGAAAGTGACCGCCCATCTCGCCTCGCAATTTATCGATGAGAATCTCAGGTCCAGGGAGCAACGTGTCGAGGGGGCTTCCGAATTCATCGAGCAAGAACTGGTCATGGCCCAGGAGCGGCTTGAAGCCCAAGAACGGTCCATCAGTCTGTTCAAGACGAAGTACATGGGGGAATTGCCCGAACAGGTGCAGGCGAATCTCAGTGCGCTCGATCGGCTCTCACTTCAGTACGGGGCAACGATTGACACGCTCCAGAGGGCGGAGGATCGGCTGGCACTCGTTGAAAAAACATTCAAAGAGTATGCAGCATTAGGGCCGATTTCGGCAGGTGCGGGACAGGGTCCTGGAGGAGCAGTTGCGATGGATTCGCCTGTGCTTCGCCTGAGGGAACTTGGGAAAATGCTCACGGCTCTACAAGCCGAATATAAAGACAACTATCCGGACATCATCGCGCTGAAGCAGGAGATCAAGGCGCTCAAGGCACAGATTGGAAGTACGCCTGTCTCGAAGGAGACGAGACCCATAGATCCATACCTGCGAGAACTCGTCCGGCAACGTGAGGAGTCGAAACTGGAAATTGCATCGTTGAAGGAGCGAATTCTTCGTATAAAAGAACAAATAAAAGAGTATGAGGCTCGGGTCGAGAAGGCGCCGTCTCGGGAGCAAGAGTTGATGATTCTGAACCGGGACTATGGCAATTTGAAGGAAAATTATCGCTCTCTTCTGGACAAGAAACTCAATGCGCGACTGTCGGGAAACCTTGAAAAACGCCAGAAGGGTGAGCAGTTTCGAATTCTAGATCCGGCGAACCTGCCCCAAAAACCGGAGACGCCGAATCGGGTCAAGATCATGTGGCTGGCGCTGGCGTTAGGATGCGGCTTGGGGGGAGGGGGTGTCGTCGCGCTGGAATTCTACCGGCCTGTCTTCCGACGATCCGATGAGGTAGAGAGTTTCTTGAAACTGAGAGTGCTCGCTTCGATCCCTAATTTTGGCAGCGTCTCGGATCGCACCAAGAAACTTCTTTCAGGGAATGCGATGATCTCCATGTCCGCCGAAGAGAAGACAGGTCGATTGTTAACTGCTCGAATACAGAGTGATAAGCGCAATGGAACTCATGGAGGCGCATCGAATGGGAGAAAAGCCGGATCTCAGGTTGTCAAAACCAATGGTTCTTCCGGTGAGTTGGGTGCCGGGCGGCAGTTGGATCTTATCGCAAAGTGGAGTCCATCGTCGGTCGTGGCCGAGCAATTCCGCGTAGCCGCTGCCCGGCTCGTACTCTTACAGTCCGGGACTGGCAACGGGGTGACGGTCATCACCAGCGCATTAAAGGGGGAAGGGAAATCGGTCGTGGCGGCCAATCTGGCCTATGTTCTTGCCCGTAATTTGGGCAAGCCGACGTTGCTGATCGATGTCGACTTGAAGAGTCCCACGGTCCACCACTGTATGGGGACCAGGAATTCCCCAGGCCTGCGGGATGTGTTTGAAGGAGGGCGATCGGTCGACTCCTGTCTCCACCGCGC
>CAZGYZ010000292.1:0-3237 GCA_964530675.1 uncultured Nitrospira sp.
AGTCCGACGACAACCATGACAGAATGGCGTGAGCCGAAATGACGTGACTAGTAGCGGGGGGGAGCACGAGAAGGACCGGGTGTGGATAGTTCGAAGGAAAGTAGAACGGAGTCCGCTGGAAGTTCCAGCAGCTCGACGAGTTCCTGTGCCGTAAAGAGAGGAGCGCCGATATCGAGGAACCCGGCCGTGTGATGTTTTACCCATTGGCAGAGGTCGGTGTCGGAATGCTCGTGCCCATCGTGATCGGCCGCCGCCAGCTCGTGATGGACATCCTGCGCCACGGCAAACGGCGCAATGGCGAGCAAGAGCAGAGCCAGCCCGATCGCCACAGCACCCCGAAGAAAGCCGGGCAGACGTCGTATGGAAGTGTGCGGAATCATTGCGGGCGAGCTACGTACCATAGGCATTTAAGCTTGTCAAACAACTGAACAAGGGCGCCCTTCCGAACGTCTTCAGCCGTCAGGCGCCTCCTTCAGTAGATATTCTTCTGAATATACGCTATATTTTACGCGTCCGAGCACGCATCGCCCCCCTCAAGCTCTCTTACTTAAGGGCGCTTTCCATGTAAGCAGGCAAAACCATGCAGAGACCCCTCGATAACCAACATATCATTGAAATCAAACCGCTGCCCTCGCCGCGAACGGTTAAGTCAAAACTGCCGATTACCGACCAAGCCGCCGCGCTGGTTCTTGAAACCAGGGATGCCATTCGCCATATTCTGCACGGCCAAGATCGTGATCGCCTACTGGTGATCGTCGGACCCTGCTCGATCCATGACCCTGAGGCCGCCTACGAGTATGCCGACCGATTGAAACCAGTGGCGGATGCGTTGCGTGACCGGTTGCTCATCGTCATGCGTACCTACTTTGAAAAGCCCCGGACCACAGTCGGATGGAAAGGCCTGATCAACGATCCGCATCTGGACGGCACCTGCGATATCGCCACCGGAATGGAACTCGCGCGAACGATTCTCCTCAACATCAACAAACGCGGAGTTCCCTGCGCGGCTGAAGCCTTGGACCCGGTGTCCCCCCAATACATTGCCGATCTCTGGAGTTGGGTCGCCATCGGCGCCCGCACCACCGAAAGCCAGCCGCACCGGGAAATGGCCAGCGGGCTGTCTATGCCGGTCGGTTTTAAGAACGGCACAGAGGGCAATCTTCAGGTGGCCTGGAATGCCATGGTCGCCGCGAAACAGTCTCATCACTTTCTGGGCATCAACGCCGATGGGCTTACCTCCATCATCAAGACCATGGGCAACCCTGATCGTCATATCGTGCTGCGGGGCGGGGGAGGAAAAACAAACTATGAAGCCGAACACGTGACTCGCGCGGAAGCCATTGTCGCGAGCGAAGGTATCGTTCGTCCCATCATGATTGACTGTTCGCACGACAACTCCAGCAAAGATCATCGGCGCCAGGGTTTGGTTGCGCGAGATGTTCTCCGCCAATTCCGCGATGGCCGCCAATCCATCATGGGGCTGATGCTCGAAAGCAACCTGAATCCCGGCAAGCAGACCTGGCAGCAGGGAAAGGCGCTGGCCCACGGTGTCTCTATCACCGATGCCTGTCTCGGCTGGGATGAGACAGAATCCTTACTCACAGAACTGGCCGATATGATCGTGACCAAACCCGCCTAAAACTAGTTGTTTGGTTGATCTGGTTTGTTTTGTTTATTTGGTTGAATCAGACGAACCAGATAAACCAAACAGACCAAACAAACCAGATCAACCAAATAGACCTCCATGCTCATCGACACCCATACCCATCTGGACGATGACCGCTACAATGACGACCGCGAGGCGATGATTGCTCGCGCCAGGGAAAGCGGTGTCGAAGCCTTCATCACCATCGGTTGCGATCTGGCGACCAGCCGGGCGGCGGTCGCACTGGCGGGACAACACTCGTTCATCTATGCCTCCGTCGGCGTCCATCCACATGAAGTAAAACATATCCTCGCCGGCTGGTACGACGATTTCCGTCGACTGGCGCAGAACAAGAAGGTAGTCGCATACGGCGAGATCGGCCTCGACTACCACTACAATCATTCGTCACCGAAGGAACAGCGCGAACGATTCCGCGAACAGATTCAGCTCGCACGCGAGTTGAATCTTCCCGTGATCATCCACACACGGGAGGCCCAGGAAGATACGATTACGATTTTGAAAGAAGAGAAAGCGTCAGAAGTCGGCGGGGTCTTTCACTGCTTCTCGGGAGATGCGGGGCTGGCAAAAGATGCGCTGGACTTAGGGTTTTATCTCTCGTTCTCCGGGATTCTCACGTTTCAGAACGCGACGATGCTCCGGGAGATCGCAAGAACCGCTCCGCTGGACCGGCTCCTAATCGAAACCGACTGCCCGTACCTGACGCCCATCCCTCATCGAGGCAAACGAAACGAACCGGCCTACGTGTCATTCGTCGCGCAAAAGCTGGCGGAGCTTCACGCCGATGCGCCGGACATGTCGATCGACCGCATCGGACGTATCACCACCGAGAACGCGAAGCGCCTGTTCACACGAATGCGTGAGGCGTAAGGGGTGAGGCGTGAGGCGAGGGAAGAATCAGAATCGCTTGAGCTGCCTACTGCGCTGCCGTTGGGACTTCGGTAATTTACGAGGGTTTCCCTTCTTGTCAGGGCCGCGCTTTGGTCCAACATCCTCTCCGGTATCCAGTTCTTTGTGAAGAGACGAGCTGGTCACGCTCGACGGCCCCTGTAGTTTCCCGATAAACTCCTGAGCCTTCATCACGAAGGCCCCCTGCGCCCTCGCAACGTCGATAATTTCACGATCGGAACTCACCACCGCGCAGGCAGACCCGAATTCTGCAGCCAGGCGTTGAATCACCTGGTCGGCTTTTTCTCCCCTGCGAGAGAAGATAATCTCTAGACCGAGCCGATGCTCCCGCTGCTCCGTGCCCCATCCCCGTTGCCACCCATCGAAGACCACCGTGATCGCATGGGATTTTCGTTGGCGATAGGCCGCCAGATCGCGCAGGAACGACTCGCGCGCCATCTCGGAATGCAGGCTCGTCCCTGCACCGATCCGGCCTGTTTGAGCCAAGAGATTGTATCCATCGACAATGAGGTGAAGTGCCATGACTAGCAGTGCAAGCCCGGTTTGTTTCGTTGCTTCGGTTCATTTGGTTAGTTTCGTTCAATCAAAAACCAAACAAACCAGACGAACCGAATGAAGCTCCCCGCAGCAAGCTGCGGGGTATCTTGCGGAATTCTCCGAAGCCA
>CAZGYZ010000293.1:0-3227 GCA_964530675.1 uncultured Nitrospira sp.
CGATCTCCGTAGGCTTCGTCGATTCGGCTCACGCTGGGCCAGAATTTATGGTCCCGCACCCAGGGGGCGGGAAAGGCTGCCTGTTCACGGCTGTAGGGTCGATTCCATTCGTCGGCTGTCACAACCTGTGCCGTATGGGGAGCATTCTTCAGCAGATTATTAGTGCGCGGCTGGCGGCCCTCGGCGATGTCCTGTATTTCCGCATGAATCGAGATCAGCGCCTCGCAGAACCGGTCCAGCTCAGCCCTCGTTTCGCTCTCCGTCGGTTCGATCATGAGCGTCCCGGCAACCGGGAACGAAACGGTCGGAGCATGAAACCCGTAATCCATCAACCGCTTGGCCACATCCATCGCTTCAATTCCCGTCGTCTCCTTGAACGGGCGAAGATCGAGAATAAACTCGTGTGCGACGAATCCCGACGTTCCTGTGTAGAGGACGGGATAGTATTTCTCCAGCCGCTTGGCCATGTAGTTGGCGTTCAAGATCGCCATCTGCGTCGCCTTGGTTAAGCCGTCTCGCCCCATCAATGCAATGTAGACCCAGGAAATCGTGACGATGCTGGGACTGCCGTAAGGCGCTGCCGACACAGGTCCGATGGAGTCCTGTCCGCCCAGTTGCATCACCGGATGGCCTGGAAGAAATGGCGCCAAATGTCGTGCGGCAACGATCGGGCCCATCCCTGGCCCGCCCCCGCCATGGGGGATACAGAATGTCTTGTGGAGATTCAGATGACAAATGTCCGCGCCAATATCACCGGGCCGACAGAGCCCCACTTGGGCATTCAAGTTGGCTCCGTCCATATAGACCTGCCCGCCGTGCGTATGGATGATCTGACAGATGCGCCGTACGTCCGCCTCGAAAACGCCATGGGTCGAGGGGTAGGTCAGCATGAGGGCCGAGAGCCGATCGCGATGCTGAGCGGCCTTAGCTTCAAGATCGGCTAATTCCACATTGCCCAGTCTATCGCAAGCGACCGTTACAACCGTCATGCCCACCATTGATGCACTGGCTGGATTTGTGCCGTGCGCGGATACGGGAATCAAACAGACATCCCGATGTTCTTGCCCCTGACTCCGGTGGTAGGCCCGGATCACCATCAGCCCCGTATACTCACCCTGAGAGCCGGCATTCGGTTGTAAGGACACGGCGGAAAATCCGGTAATCTCGGCCAGCCAGGCCTCCAGTTGATGGAACAACTCTTGATAGCCTTTGGTCTGCTCGATCGGCGCAAAGGGATGAAGCCGTGAGAATTCCGGCCAGGTGACCGGCAGCATCTCGGTCGTCGCGTTCAGCTTCATGGTGCAGGATCCCAACGGGATCATTGAATGGACGAGCGACAGATCTTTCGCCCCGAGACGGTGGATATACCGCAGCATTTCATGTTCGGTGTGATAGCGATTGAATACCGCGTGGGTCAGGTACTTGCTGGTGCGGGTGAGGTTCGCCGGGAAACCCAGGGTGATGTTGTGGCTCAAGTCCCGCACGTGAAAAGGCAGCCGATCATGGCCGATAAAGATTTCCATCAGGCGGCGGATTTCGTCTTCCGTGCTCACCTCGTCCAGCGCAATCCCGATGGAGTGGTCCTCATGCAGGCGAAGATTGATGCCGGCTTCGTTGGCCCGGATCAAGATGGACTCGGACTGCATCTTTGTCAGACGAACTCGAATCGTATCGAAGTACGATTCCGCTACAATATCGAATCCGAGCTGCCGCAATCCCGCCACCAGCATCGCAGCCAAGCCATGCACGCGCTCGGCAATCCGTCGCAAGCCCTCCGGCCCGTGGTAGACCGCATACATGCTTGCCATGATGGCCAAGAGCACCTGCGCCGTACAAATGTTGCTCGTCGCCTTCTCACGTCTGATGTGTTGCTCGCGGGTTTGCAGGGACAGCCGGTAAGCAGGCTTTCCTGTGACATCCTTGGACGCTCCAACGATGCGTCCAGGCATCTGCCGCTTGAATGTCTCAGCGGTTGAAAGAAACGCAGCATGGGGACCGCCAAATCCGAGAGGGACACCGAATCGCTGGCTGGAACCGACCGCGATATCGGCTCCGAATTCTCCCGGTGGGCGTAGAAGGGTTAAGGCCAGCAGATCGGTGGCGACTACCACAAGAGCTCCGGCCGCATGGGCCTGCGCCACCAGTGCGCTGTAATCCCCCACATAGCCGTCGGTGGCCGGATACTGGATCAGAATGCCGGCCAGCTGAGGCCGGGAAAAGTCGATGGTCTGCGTCTGTCCTACGCGTAGCGTCATGCCGAGCGGTTCCGCCCGCGTCTGCATCACGGCAATGGTCTGGGGATGACAGTCCTGCGCGGCGAAGAACTCTGTCCGTTCGTGGCCGGACGAACGGGAAATGGCGAGACACATGGCCATCGCCTCTGCTGCCGCGGTGGCCTCGTCCAGGAGCGAGGCGTTGGCTAAGGGCAAGCCGGTGAGGTCGGTCACCAGAGTTTGGAAATTCAGGAGGGCTTCCAATCGGCCCTGGGAAATTTCAGCTTGGTAGGGGGTGTATTGGGTATACCAGGACGGGTTTTCGAAAATATTGCGCTGAATCACGCCGGGAGTAATGCAGTCGTGATAGCCCATGCCAATCAATGAACGGTAGATCTTGTTTTCTGCGGCCATGGAGCGGATCTCTTCCAGCACGGCTTGTTCGCCGCGGTGCAGGGGTAGATCCAGCTCCTTCAGCAAGCGAATATCGGTGGGCACGGTTGCCTTGCTCAGTTCTTCCAGCGATTGCAAACCGAGCGTGGCCAGCATCTCGTGAGCGTCGGCGTCGCTGGGACCGATATGGCGATGGGTAAACGTGTCGGTCGGGCTCAGAAAGTCCGGTATGGCCATGGCGTTTGTCTTATCCTTTGGATTTTTCCTGTCGAGTTGAGAGCCCTGGTGTATCGGCTGACTCATTTGAGGCTCGGAGAATACCATGCTCATCCCCTGTTTCCAATAGTTGCACTATAGTTTCTGAACTTGCCTTTGAACTGAGAGTCACGTATGAGTGCGGACATCAAAGCCGTAACAGGTAAGATGTGAAAAGTGAAACGTAGGATTGTCCGAAACCTTTCACCTTTGACGTTTCACGTCACACGGATCGGACATGCAGGCCATGAAACTACACGACATCCTGATCATCGGAGCCGGTCTGGCAGGGATGAGGGCGGCGATTGCCGCATCGCCCGATCTCGACGTCGCCGTGATATCCAAGGTCCATCCGGTTCGCAGCCA
>CAZGYZ010000294.1:0-3222 GCA_964530675.1 uncultured Nitrospira sp.
CGAGGAGAAACAACTAGTCGCGATCTTCTTCTCGCTCGATTTTTTCCAGCAACTCTTCTTTCGACTGACACTCGACGCAGAGCTTTGCGAACGGGACGGCTTCCAATCTCCGCTCGCTGATCTCGACGCCACATTCCGCGCAGATACCATAGGTGCCCTCATTGAGCCTTGTTAACGCTTCATCGATGGCCTGCCGACGGCGATTGCGCATTTCCATCAAGGAGATGCCCAGCTCGCGATCGAGATCCATGAGGGCTTGATCGCCGACGTCGCGTGCGGACTCAAGACGTCGTTGTTTATCTTCAATGAGGGATTGGCCCAGGCTCCCTTCGATTTCTTTGATAATGTCCTGGCGTTTCCGCATCAACATCTGATGGAGAGCTTGGCGACGCTGCTCCCGGCCTTCGCGTTCTTTCGCCGACTCTTTGGGTCTAGCAGCCAGGGGAGAGACGGCCATGCTGATAGGCTTTTCAGGAACCACAACTGGAGCGCGCTTGGGTTTGCTCGTTGGAATCGCGACTTTCGCCTGAACCTTGGCTTTCGCTACCGGTTTCTTCTTGGCGGGGGTTTTCGTTGCCATGACGGATCCTACTCCTGGGGTGAACGCGGAATAGCCGGAAAAAGTTCGGCATTCATAGCACGGCACCATGATCTTTGACAAGGGGTTGTAGGGGAAGAACCTGGAGGCCCTAGGGATAGAGGATCGTAGAATGGATGGGGTGGCCGACCAGCTTCTCGCGGCCTTTCAGGCCTTGGAGTTCCACGAGAAAGTCGAGGCCTGCGATCTCGCCTCCTAACTGCTGAACCAGGGACACCGTTGCGGCTGCTGTGCCTCCGGTGGCCAGCAAATCATCCACGATCAGCACTCGCTCTCCCGCACTAATCGCATCGCGGTGGATGGCAAGGGAGTTGGAACCGTACTCGAGACTGTATTTGACCTCATAACTGTCGGCGGGCAATTTGCCGGGCTTCCGGACTGGGACAAACCCGGCGTTCAACCGGTTCGCCAGCATTCCACCGAAAATGAATCCGCGCGATTCAATGCCGATGACTTTGGCTATTCGTTGTCCTTGATAGTAAGCGGTCAACTCGTCGGCAATCGATGACAGGGCGCGGGCGTCTTTGAGCAGCGTGGTGATATCGTAGAAGAGAATACCGGGCTTGGGAAAGTCGGGAACCTCGCGAATGAGGGCGTGATAGTTGACGGGAGGCATCGGTCAGAGCAGGTCGGCTTGTGTCATGGTTTTGCGTTCAATGGTATGGCGCAAACGCGCCAAGGCGGCCATTTCAATCTGCCGGACCCGCTCACGGGTCAACCCCATCTCCCGGCCGATTTCTTCCAATGTCTTAGCCTCACTCCCATCGAGCCCAAACCGCGCCATAATAACAGTTTGCTCCTTCTCAGGCAACTCCTGCACCCACTCCATCATCTCCGCCCGACGCATCACTCCCTCGGTCGTATCGGCAGGCGAGATACATGAAGGATCCTCGATCACATCGCGCAAGAATGTATCGCCACCTTCATTGATCGGACTGTCCAATGAACAGGTCGTGCGGACCACTTGCTTGAGATCCAACACCTCTTCGTCCGTCGTTTTCATTCGTGACGCGACCTCAGATGCAGTGGGCTCTCGTCCGAGCTCCTGGACAAGCCGCTCCACTTTGCCGAGATAACGATTCAGCCGCTCCACCACATGCACCGGCAACCGCACGAGCTTTCCCTGATTGATAATCGCTCGTTCGATGTACTGCCTGATCCACCAGGACGCATAGGTGCTGAAGCGAAACCCACGCTTATAGTTGAATTTTTCGACGGCCTTGATCAGTCCAAGATTGCCCTCTTCGATGACATCGGAGAAGGGGAATCCGCGATGCATATATCGCTTACCGATACTGATCACCAGACGGAGATTCGATTCGATCATCTGTTGGCGCGCCTGCTCGTCTCCCGCCATGACCCGCTTGCCCAACTGCTGCTCTTGCTTAAACGTCAGCAAGGTTGAATGACGGATCTCGCGCAAGTAGCACTTGAGGGTATCTAATCCTTCGGAGCGGCGACTCGATGTATCTTCGCCGGTGGGAGACTCCTCCGTTCTCGACGACATGACCGTATCCTCATCGTCATGGTCGACGACGTGTCGGCGCGCTTCGCCCAGATCGTGCAACTCCTCACCCCCACGCGCCATACGTTCGTCGCTCCTCACCGGTTCGCTCAATACCAGATTTGAAAATCTGAAAATCGCCCTGTGGCCGGACTCCATTCCACTTCAACGGCCGCCACTCGCGATGCCGGTGGCCCAATCTTTAGGTCATCGATCAGGATCAGAATCTGGTCTTTGAGGCCTTCAACGTTTAGTTCGACTCGGCCATCATCGAGATTCCTGACGCCTCCGCAGAGCCCTCGTTGCGATGCGACGCGAGCCGCATACGCTCGATACCCGACTCCCTGGACCGTTCCCTTCACCAACAATTTTGCTCGAAGAGCTGGAGGCTCAATCGGTTCGGCCATAGACTTAAACAGACCGCAGTGTCTATCCAACGAACGGATACTCTCACACCTCCGCTGAAGCGTCACGCGTTTTGCGATTCCGCGCGCGGGACTTTCGCACAACGGTTCTGAAAATCCAAATGGAAATGCTGGAGGGGTTTATTAGGTTTTAGGTCGAGCAAGCTCTGTTTGGTATTGAAAGAAAAGACACTGGGGGGTTTATCCGCCCGCATCAGACTCGATAAAACGAAAATGAGCGGGCGGCACGAGCAAGCTCTGTTTGGTCGGGGCGAGAGGATTTGAACCTCCGACCCCTGCGTCCCGAACGCAGTGCGCTACCGGGCTGCGCTACGCCCCGACAAAATCAACAGAGCCACGAAGCGAGAGGGGATTGTCTTACATCAGAGGGTCGAAACGCAAGCTATGGGCATTGGCCACCGCTCGACAGGTAATCTTGCCGCCGGACAGGTTCACCCCTTTTGCCAGTCCCGCGTCCGCCCGCACGGATTCTTCCACCCCCTGCGATGCCAGACGCAGCAGATACGGAAGCGTGGCATTCGTCAGCGCGGCAGTCGATGTACGAGGAACAATCCCCGGCATATTGGACACACAATAATGGAGCACTCCGTCCACCACATAGACCGGGTCCGAATGGGTCGTGGGTTTCGTGGTCTCGAAACAGCCGCCTTGATCGACCGCGACATCCACCACCACGGCTCCTGGCTTCATGCGCG
>CAZGYZ010000295.1:0-3200 GCA_964530675.1 uncultured Nitrospira sp.
ACTGGGGGACGCTGACGGTGCTCGACCGCGACAGCCGGGCGATCTTGCCGCTGAGCGGGCAGGCGCCGGCCACGAAACGGGCCGAAGAGCAGACTCCAGTGCAGTCTGTGCCGGTGTCCATGAAGGCCAACTAGGTCGGATCGGATACAGGGAAACGGTGCGGGGGAATCCGGCAGAGTCAAGCCTGGATTCCCCCGTTCGTTTTTCCGGTGAGGGAGGCGACGCGCTTTGAAGTGTACCCGAGCGATACGGTAGAACCAATCCATGGAAATGCGCATCTGGCGCACATCTGCTCAATGGCTTTTGATCTGCTTGGCGTCGATTCCCATAGGAGGTCTGACGCACAAGGCGGCGGCGTTCGATTTTTCCGCCGAGCGGATCGTCAAGAGCGGGAAGAAAGTTGTGACGGCTCATGTCAATGCCAAGGACGATCGTTGGCGATTCGAGTTTGCCCAACCGCAAGGAGGCGCCAGCATCATTATTGTGAGGATGGACAGCCAGAGCTCCTGGCTCATTTTGTCCAAGCGGCGGCAGTATCTTGAGGTGCCGATTGCCGACGAGCATCGGTTGGCGGTGGGCGAGACGATGGAAGGGGAGCTCTCGCGCGAATTCGTCGGCGAGCAGACGCTGAACGGCTATCCCACCGAGCTGTTCGAAGTCACTGTTGCGGAGAGTGGGGGATCCAGACAATACTATCGATGGGTGACCAAGGTTCAGCGGTTTCCGGTGAAGACCGTGAGTAAGCAGGGCAAGTGGTCGGAAGAGTTTCGCCACCTGATTTTCACCAAGCAATCTCCGTTCTTATTCGAACTCCCGCAACGATTGGATAGGGCGAACCAGCCGGTGGAGACGCAACAGTAACTGACTGAAGATGTGGGGGAGGACAGCAATGAAACGGTCGATCCTAATGGGCCTGTATCTTGGTCTGGTTGCTCATGTGTGTATGGTGTTCGGAGTCCTTGGGCCGGCAAGCGCGTATGACACCGTTGTCGTGAAGGACGGGGCGGTGCTGCGGGGCACGGTGACGTTTCAAGGGACGGCGCCGGAGCCCAAAGAATTCGAGTTGCGACGATACCCGGATCAGGTGTTTTGCGGCGCCCTTTCCGATGGTGACGGGAATCGGCTTCTCAAGGAAGTGAATGTCGGACAGGGCGGCGGTCTCAAGGATGTGGTGGTCGCCGTGGAAGGGGTGCAGAGCGGGAAGCCGTTCACCTTTACGAGTGCTCGGATCGAATCCGACGTGTGCGAGTTTCTTCCCTTCGTCACGGTCGTGAGCGATAAGCGAGAACTGACTGTGATCAATCTGGATCCCGTGTCCCATGATATTCAAGGTTACACCTACGATCAGGCCGGCGTGGACATCGTCCTGCACCGGCCTTCGCTGAAAGCTGCAGGGACCACTGATATCGTGCATCTGGTCAAAGGGCGGAAAGTCTTCACCATGCAGTGCGGGATGCATCCCTACATGCAGAGCTGGGGGTATGCGATCGACAACCCCTATTATGCTGTGACGGACCAGGACGGCTCATTTTCCATCGGCGACCTTCCGCCCGGCGCCTACCGCGTGAAAGCCTGGCATCCGATTCTGGGCACCCAGGAACGGGAGCTGACGGTCGAGCCGAACGGCACAGCCACACTCGATATACTGTTTAACTTGAAGTTGACCGGAGGCTGATGGTGAACATCCGAGCCATCTTTCTTGTCATGCTCCTTGAAATTCTGTCGGTCGGCTCGGCTCTGGCTGCGGAGCAGGAGCCTGCTTCACCGGGACGGGTTGAAGTGGTGTTGGCACATGAGCATCGCAAGAATGTGAATGAGATCAAGCAAGATTTCGCTGAGGCCGGCCTCACGAACATCCATGTTCAATTCATGAAGGCGGGCCGGCCGCCGACCAATATCGGTCTCGGGCCAAAGGTGACGGCCGAACGAGCCCGAGCTGCCATCCGGATGGCGAAGCACTACAATCGGGGCATCACGATCCTCTTGCCGGATCAGCTCTTTCCGGACCATTATGTGACGATCGCCTCCTCCAGCTTCGACGATACCGTGGAATATCCGATCGGCGAGGAGACTCTGAAGGAGTTGGAGAATCCTTCGCTCACGACGGAGCAGTTTCACGCGTTGTACCGCCGACTGACGCCAGCGGATCAACTGCCAGTGAAGAAAGGCCGGGTGTTCTAATTGGGATTCAAACAAGCCCTCATCATTGTCATATTGTCTCTCTCCGCCGGGGCGTCCTTCGTCCAGGCGGAGTCGCCGAAGAACATTCAGGATCGCGGGAAGGCAATGCTCCGAGATGCCGAGGAAATGGTCATGCACGGAGGGATGGGCGATGGGAAGGCCATCGTGCATCACTGCGGTGAAGTGGCGAAACATGCGGAAGCTATTCTCAAATCGTTGCCGCTCACCGATGAACATGGCAAGGAGGCCATGCCTCATTTACAGGAAGCCATCAAGCAGTGTAAGCGGGTGGCTGAGATGGGCGACAGGGTCGATCCTGGAGCCAGCTTGAACCCTGCCACTAAAGCCCGTGCGGCGGCGAGGGAGGCGATGAAGCATCTGAGTGCGCTACGGGATGGTGGCGCATAGTGGCGGGCTGCGCGACTCGTGTGACAGACGAGAGGGATGAGAGTTTGAGGCCCGAAGTTCGAGGTTTTCGGAACTTCGAACCCAGAATTTCGAACTTCCTGTCGCGCTTTTTCCGCCAGGCTCGCTTCTGTATCTACCCGCAATGCCCCATTTCAATCGAGGTTCTGTCCAAGTAATTAGACAGCGCAACTCACGGTGTTTGTTTGTATTGATTCTAACGAGCCCCTGGTAGCTCTCAGTCTGTAGAAGAATGCGCCAGATTTTTGATCACGCACATTATTCTCTCCCCTGGGCTAACCTCCGTACTTATCGATGAAATATCTGAGGAGAACGTCGCGTACAAGCCCGGCACTGCTGTTGCACAGGTATAACACATTTGGTTGAGGTCAATTGTCATTAGTCAAGGGTCAGTGGCCACTGGGGAGAGACAGTCCTCTTGCCATTGACGAGCGACGAAGGAGTATCAAAGTGAGTCGATTGCTTGACAAGCTGAGATCCTGTGCCTGCGTCATGCCGGCGCCGGTTGCATGTGCCCTCGCTCTCGTTCTGACGGGCACTGCGCTGGCAGGCGGTACGCACAGTGCGCATGAGGTGCCCCAACTCTTGGCGCA
>CAZGYZ010000296.1:0-3195 GCA_964530675.1 uncultured Nitrospira sp.
AAGCTACGGGGTATTCGGCGAAGGAGAATAAACGGCCCGCTCTTGTGTGGAACACCGAAACTGCCATCCGAACAGAGTGACGTCCAGCAATCCTTCAGTCGCTCAAGGCCGATTGCCCCGCGCATCCATCTTCCTATAAGCCTCCTTTTAAGGGGGCCGTGCCTAGCGGCACCAGCGATTGATAGCGCGTCCCTTGAACCATCACCCCGCCACTGAAACAGGAGCGGTGCCCTTTGCACGCTGGCTGCATAAGAGCGGGTCAAATTCAAACCAGGCTGCTGACCTTTCTGAGCTCTGTCCACCTCCTCTGGTTTCCAGCTAACCATTCACCCCCAAGAATCAACGGGAACGTGGCCGCTACAACCGACTAATGTCTTCTCAGCTCTGCTAGTTTAAACGAGCGCGACCTGAACCGGTAAATGCCTGTTCGGCTTCTTGTCGCGCTTCCCGATGCTGACGGTGAGCCAGAATCACCTGATCGACCCGATCACCACAGGTCACGCAATGCCATTCCGCCGTCCCAGTGTCATAAGAAAACTCCGATACCATCAACCCGCCGCATCGATGACAGCAATCAAGTGCCGGCTTCTTGCCTTGATTAATTGTTGTCGTCGCTGTTCCTTTCATACATTACCTCCTTCGTTGAATACGTGAAACCCAACCTCACCTCCCCTTCGATACGATAGGTGGTCCTCCACGCTGGTTGTTTGATAGTAATGATTCGGGCTAAGTCAACCGGTATCACGAGCAGGACGACATTGCGAAAGATCCGGCCTGACAGAAACTCCATGGGAAACTCTGCCACAAGAACTTCCTCAATTTCGCAATCGATCTTCACGGTGGCCAGGGATAAGCCTGAAAAGTCATAAGTATCTGTAATTGTTTCCATTATCTCTCCACGAAATATGGACAGACAGACAGGCACGCACACCCCATATTTTGCAACTTTACTTGTGGCCACACGTAGGTTTACTATGATCATCTCTTCGCTCTCATTCAGCTTCCCTGGAGGTGCATCGTGGCACTCTTAGCCTCAGATATCCATCCAGAGCTTCCGCCAGCGGATCGGCCAGGCGCCTGTACCCACAGTCGCCTAATCTCCGATAGTGTCACGGAAGAGGAACACAATGCCGGCAAGGTGCGTTGCGTTGAATGTACCGCTATCGTGCCGGATCCCCACCTCAAACGGGAAGGCAGGGAGACATAGTGCCGGTTTCGCTCTCCCTCTTTAGGCTCCTCTAGCCTCTTGTAAAATTTCCACCTGCATCGTCGTGCCCGCTCACCCAATCCCTCTTCGCTGAGGTATTTGGCAACAGTCCCCTGACTTGTCACTGACCCGAAACTCCTCAACCTTCCGGACGGTGCAGCCCTCTCTTTCATGCTCTAAGTCTGTAACCCCCTGTGTTACCGAACTTCTTCCTCTGCGTTCACACGAGACCATCCTGTGGCACCGACAATGCACAGTCATCTTTTCAGCAGCTCATTCTGTTCCCCGATAGGTGGCGCATGACACAACAACCGACGGTAGAAGATCAAGTAATCGACATCGTGGGCAGAAACCGTGCCTGTGATCTCGAAGAGGTCATGCGACAATGTATCAACCTTACATGGAACCAAGTGTTTTTTGCCGTCGATCAGTTGAGTAGACGCGGCGAGATTAGGCTCACGCCTAAAGGCCGGGGCACTTATACGGTGGCCCTCCCGCCTCGGCAGGAAGGTCGGTTTGATCGACTCTCACTCCCATCATAATCATAAGGAGGTTTTTCATGTCTGATTTAACCCGTTGGCAACCGACGATGACGCGCTGGAATCCGTTCAAAGATCTTGAGGACATGGAGAAGCGCCTCTCGACTTACTTGGGTCGTCCCGCTGTTCGGACCGAGGCTGGGAAGGAAGCCATGACCGTCGCCGAATGGTCGCCACTCGTCGATATCACAGAGGACGAGAAGGAATATCTCATCAAGGCGGATCTACCGGAAATGAAGAAAGAAGACGTCAAACTGACGGTCCAGGACGATGTCATGAGCATTTCCGGTGAGCGGAAGTATGAGAAAGAGGAAAAAGGGAAGAAGTACCACCGGGTTGAGCGGGCCTATGGGAGCTTTATGCGAAGCTTCACCCTGCCGGAAGATGCCGACGGCAGCAAGGTCAGCGCGGAGTACAAAGAGGGAGTCTTGAAAGTGCATTTGCCCAAGTCGGAGAAGGCGAAGCCGAAATCGATCGAAGTGAAGGTCTCCTGAGAGCGACCGAAAGGAGGTGTGCGATGTTACGCCACCCTCACTATCTTGAACTGCCGTGGGACATTCATGGGCAGCGCACGACCACGGAACATCATCGTCATCTGTGGTGGTTGATCGCGTTGCTGGTCCTGCTGGCCATGTTTCTGATCGGCGTGGGAGTCACGCACGGAATCTTGTAGAAGACTAAGGTCGAGGTCAAGGCTGAGCGAAGATAACACTTTCCTTACCTCAGCCTAAACCTCAACCTTCCTCGTAGTGGCGGACTTTTTGAGCATCCTGCTACGGACACAGGATCAGCGCTCCAGATTTAAGGAGTCAGACGAATCATGTTCCGCAATCGGGAAGAGGCTGGCCGGATATTGGCCGATGAGCTGAGTCGATACCGCAACGATCCAACGGCATTGATTCTTGCTCTACCTCGAGGCGGCGTGGCGGTGGGTTATCAGCTTAGCCTCGCCCTCCATATCCCGCTCGATGTGTTTATCACGCGAAAAATCGGTGCGCCTGGCAATCCTGAG
Source organism: uncultured Nitrospira sp. (assembly GCA_964530675.1). Taxonomy (GTDB): domain Bacteria; phylum Nitrospirota; class Nitrospiria; order Nitrospirales; family Nitrospiraceae; genus Palsa-1315. Next base: position 2,759 of record CAZGYZ010000296.1, read on the forward strand.
TATGCGATTGGAGCGGTGACCGAGAGTGGATCGCACTATCTGAATCAAGAGGCGATCAGCTCGTTCGGCTTATCCAGGCATGAGCTGGACCGCTTGATCCACGTTCAAGAACAAGAGATCGCCAGGCGCAAGGATCTCTATCGGCAAGGACGGTCGCTCCCGCGACTCACGGGCCGCACCCTGCTCTTGGTTGACGACGGTATTGCCACAGGCTCGACGTTTATGGCTTCAGCCCTCGCCATTCGCAGCTTGCAGCCTCGCCGTCTGGTGGGAGTGATCCCGGTCGGCCCCCTGTCGACGATCCGAGAGGTTCGAGCGCATGTGGATGAGTTGGTGGTTCTCATGACACCGGACCCATTCTATGCCGTAGGAAATTTCTTCACCGACTTCACGCAAGTCGAGGATCGCGACGTGATTCAGTATCTCAATCTGGCCGA
>CAZGYZ010000297.1:0-3186 GCA_964530675.1 uncultured Nitrospira sp.
TAAGTAACCCTCCCGTGGGGTTCTGGTTGATGGGAGATCCTCCCGTTTTCTCCTGTACGTCGCATTCACCGCGGCCAATGACTATCATGTATCCCTTGGGATTGAATTCATCAAGAATTCTGTCGTTGAAGTTGCAGACCGCCCGTGCCATTAAAAGATTCCGTGAAATTCGTCGAAGCGAAGGGTTTCATAGTTCGCAAGGTGATCGATATCATTGCTCTCCGCGTCCCTCAATACATCGATGAGACACAATTTTGCATTTCCACGTGCACGAAGAAAGCTGCGGGCTTGGTCTGCGTTCCCAAAGGGATGTCTCGGTGCATTAACAATTGCTGGGTCAAGCAAGGATTCTTTTAAGATGGCTTCATTGAAGTATTCCATGATTCGGGAGTGAAGACGGCCCCTATAGTCTGTTTCTCCTGTATCTTGTGAGTCAAAATATTCCCCATGCGTCAGTCGATGGCGTAGCGCATCGCCATGGTTATCCTTTGTTCCCCAAAAAAGTTCTTTTAGTTCCTTGCCGAGGATTTGTTCCAGTCGTTGGTAATAGGCTTCTTTGTTAGCCCCTTTTCGTTCAGCATAGGGGATACCGGTTAGGGCTTCCACAGCGGAAAGCATAAGTAAGAGTCTCGATGAATAGCCCTGTGTATTGACCGCGTCCCGCCAGTAATAGAAGAATTCATTGGGGATGTCAGGATGGTTGAGGAGTAGATCCAAAGCTCTTTTCTCATCCTCCATAAACATGAGGCCCGTCGGTTTCGCTCGATCTAGAACCCACCAAACAAAAGCCACCTTCAAATCACGACGCTCAATCAGAATTGGCTGGCCGAACTGCTCTGTATAACACTGACTGACGAGTGCTATTCGGGATACCAACGGCACGAGACTTTTCAAGAAAAGTCGCCAGGCTGATACATAGTCAGTAGCGTCTACTTCAATAGTAGCAAGCCAATATGAATGTGTTCCCCAATCATCGCTTGGCTCCTGGAGCCACGGCGAAAAACTCACCTGCTCAGAAGTAAATCCCGTTTTGTAGGAAGTACCTATGCCAACGACATTCTGAGCAAGTGTGTGGATGCGTTGTTCCAATCGATATTGCATGAAGACCTATCCCAGGTGGGCATAACTGTAACGGTTCCATGGAAGAACCATCAAGCGAGGAGGAGAAATATCGAGAGCCTGAACATGAATATACGCCTGAGGAAAAGGGACATTCTAGTTTCCCAGCGGCCTGCCTGGGCTCAGAGCGGACTTTGCCGAAGGAGCGGGGACCCACCGAGACTGAGGCGAGAGGGAAAGCTGGAACTGACTGAAGCCCCGCGGTCGTATGACTGCGGCTGAAGGAATTCCAGAAGGTTTCCACTCGACGAAGCCCGGAAGGGTCGCTCCGCAGGCAAGGGAGCGGTTGAGCCCAGGCAGACCACGAGCTGCCGTTCTTGTCCGTTCGGCTCAGGCTCTTTGGCTGCCAGAGCGCTGTGGATGGGGTGGCGCGGGAGGTGCGGAAGCGAAGGGTCTCAGGCCACCGGCTTCCTGCTCCGAAGGCAAGGGAACGGTTGAGCCCAGGTAGGCCGCACGCATTATTAATTCTCCTTAATCCACGCGATTTCCTTTCCCACCTCCTCACACTTCGCCAAAACCTCATAGTAGAATAACCCCAAGTCTCGCTCATGGAGCACCGCATGATGCACTTGGGGCACGCTCACAAGCGGTTCTTCCTCAGTCTCCTTTTCCTGACAGTCTTGTCCTCGATTGCGATCCCAGCACAGGCTGAATGGTATGTGGCTGGAGATGTTGGGGCTAACTTCGCAGATCGTCTCACCGGCATCTCGGGAACGGGCGACCTCACGGGATTCGAACCTCGATTTTCCAACTTCGACCTCAAGAATTCGGTCAGCTACGGCGCCAAGCTCGGGTACTTTCCTGAGCACAGTTGGTTCGGGATCGAAGGCGAAATCTTGCAGACCACGCCGCACATTAAGAATTTGGATGACATTCCTGGTATCCATTTACGAGTGACCACTGTTGGAGTCAACCTTCTTGCTCGGTATCCTGGACGTACGTTCCAGCCTTATGCAGGAGTCGGCGTGGGCACGGTGATTGCCCATCTCAGTGACTCCGCCACAACACAGAGTAATACTGATGTCGCCGGCGGGTGGAATGTGCTCGTGGGCCTGCGTGCATTCGTCACCCCCTATGTCGCAGTCTTTACTGAATATAAACATACGGGGGCTACGCTTCGGTTCGATCAGGCGTTCGGCACTGGAGGTTTTGAAGGGGTATACAGAGCACAGCATGTGTTGGTCGGCCTCTCATATCATTTTTAACAGAACAGAACTTTTATGCCTCGAACTACTGGCTCTGCACTTCTCCTCGGTGGGCTTCTGATTCTATCTTCCTGCGCGGAATCCGCCCACCAGGTTCAGCGAAACGCAGGCCATATCGGTGTGCCTCTTGAGCTGGCAAGACAAATTGATACCAGCGTGAACTTTGTTGATTTAAAAGCAGCTCCTGCCAATTACGTCGGGCGAGTCATTATGGCCGGGGGTGTCGTCATCAGCGCCAAACGGACGAAGGATCAGACCGAAATTGAGATTCTCCAGCTTCCTACCGAAGGAGGAGAGCCTTCGACAACAGACCGGCTTCGCTCCGAAGGGCGTTTCCTGGCTGTCCGAGAGGAGTTTTTTGATCCGGCGAGTGTGCCTCCGGGGACTCCGATTACCGTCATTGGCGTCGTCAAGGGCTCAACCACTAGGCCGCTGGACGATAGCGAGTACATCTATCCCGTTCTTGATATCAAACACCTCACCGATTGGAGCGCGGTCGCCGCACAGCAATCAGGGGGGAGCAACGCTGCATTCTACGGCCCGCAATACTCGCCGTTTGGATATTGGGGGAGACCGTACGGATACTCTCCCTATTTTGGAAGGCCCTCTCCATTTTACAGCCAGCCACGGCCGCCGTCGCCACCTCCTCGACAAAATATCCCGCCACAATTCAGGAAAAGATAATGATCTAGGATGATGGACAGATGTTTGGGCCTCCGTCGTGCCGTAGCCCCGTATCTTCCGGCCTTCGTAGCCGAAGTGGCTACTTCGGCGGAGTAGGCTGCTGCGGGTAGCTTCATTGACACTTTCTCAAAGCCTATGTTAGCTTCACCCCTTCGCGCTGGCTGAATCCAGCGTGCCT
>CAZGYZ010000298.1:0-3185 GCA_964530675.1 uncultured Nitrospira sp.
TGATGTCGTCGTGGGTGATGTAGTAGTGCCGCTTGATGTGGTCGAAGTTCACGGTCTCGGCGATGCCGTCGGTCTGATAGAGGTCTTTGAGGTAGTTGAAGAGGTTCGGGTAATCAATGATCCGCCGGAGGTTGCACTTGAAATGGCCGTGGTAGACGGCGTCGAAGCGTACGAGGGTGACGAACAAGCGCCAATCGGTTTCGACAAATTGTGAGCCGAAGAGATAGCGTTGTCGCGACAGCCTGGTTTCGAGTTGATCTAGGGCCTCGAAGAGGCGCCGAACGGCCCGTTCATAGGCCTGCTGCGATGTGGCGAATCCCGCGCGATAGACCCCGTCGTTCACGTTCTCGTAAATGAAGGTATTGAGGTTGTCGATCTCATTCCTGATTCCTTCTTGATAGAGGTCGATCATGCTCTTGGTGAAGCGATCGAATTCGCCGTTGAATATGCGCATGAGATCGTCGTCGGAATTGGTGACAATGCGCTTCGTCACCGTATCCCACAACACAGGGACGGTAAACCGTCCCTGATAGTTCGGATCAGTGGCCTTGTAGGCCTGGCTGAGGAACTGGAATCCATTGATGGGATCGAGAGAATGCCCCGGTCCTTCGCGGAAGGCCCAGCCCCGTTCGTCGCGGATCGGGTCCACGGCCGTCATGCCGATCACGTGTTCGAGCTTCTTGAGTTTCCGCACAATGATCGTCCGATGCGCCCAGGGGCAGGCCCAGGAGACATAGAGATGGTAGCGACCGCTTGCTGCCTGGTATCCGGAGTTACCATTTGCGGTTACCCAGCTTCGAAAGGCGTCCGGTTGCCTAGTGAAGGTGCCCTCGACGCTCTGCTCGTCTGGAAATTGTGCTTGAATAGTCATCACCGGGCTCCTGCGTTTCTCTACCGTACCATATTGCGGAGTGAGGGGGGAGAGGGAGGGCTGGCCTGGATAGTCCCCTGTGCTCGCGCAACGCGCGGTCTCGGAAGACCCTCGTTGAACGCGCGCAGTGGGAGACCAAGCAGGCCACTCTCCCGTGAAGAGAAAAGAAGACAAGCGAGCTTGGAAGGATCAATTAGATGGATGACGGTCGCTCGATGCGCGCAGTAAAGGGCAGCCTTGGCCACTCCCCTTTAGAGAGACTTAGGGCAGTAGACAGTGTTCATGGTCGTTGGATGCGCGTAGGTGCAGATTGACTGAGACCATTCGGAAAAGTAAAATGCCAAAATATTCTCCTCCGGAGAACGGTTGGTAGTCAGATGAGAGGATATCCGGAAGGGGAGGTAGGGTGGCAGTGTCCAGTCAGTTGGTTCAAACTAAGGAGGTTATGATGAATGTGGTGGGACGTATCGGGCTCATGGGATTAGGGATTGCGTTGGCGGGCTGCCTCAGCGTGGGGCCTGTATTCGCAGGGGATAAACCAGCGGCTGCACCAGTAGCGGACGGGTCGAAGTTGGTGATTACCTCTCCCAAGGACGGGGATAAGGTCAGTGACACCTTTGAGGTGAAGTACGAGTTGACCAAGGGCTCCGTAGGTACGCATGTCCATGCGTATGTGGATGATCAGTACCAGAAGGGCTTTTCTGGAACGCTGAAGGGCTTGAGCAAGGGGACGCACAAGGTCACTGTGACCGGCGCCACAAAGGACCACGATCCTGTCACGGCTAGCCATAGCATCACCGTCGAGGTGCAATAGGGTAGGGCCAGTCATCTTCAAGGCCACCAGGGCTTCTTGTGAAAGGGGCCCTGGTGCGCTGGGTTTCATAAACCATTTCCAGCCCTTCTCTCGTCCTGCCTCACGCAATTTCAGGACAGCCTGTTTTGATTCGTTGACCATCCATTCGGCAGGGAATTACGACATCGGTTTTGGGGGCGCCGGCGGATTGTGCTGTGGGCCGGATCGAATTTCACTCGATGGCGGGCTTCCGATCTTCAACATTCTCGAAAGCAACGGAATCGCTGTCCCCTGCATCACGACCGACGTCAGCGCGATAAAGAACACCATATGGAAGATCATGTCTGCCTTTTCGATCCCGGCCACTAAGGGAAACGTGGCCAAGATGATCGGTACGGCCCCACGGAGCCCCGCCCAGGCCACAAGCGTCTGTTCTCGAATCGACATCGGCGAAAAAGCCAACGCCACGTGGACGCTCGCAGGGCGGGCGATAAAGATCAGGAAAAGGGAAACCAGGAGGCCCACCCCGGCGATTGGCACGAGCCTTGCCGGAAATACTTGTAGCCCCAGCGCCAAAAACATGGTGACCTGCATCAGCCAGGCCAGCCCATCGTGAAAGTGTAAGACACTCTGCTGGTGAGTAAACGGCTTTCGCTGCATGACGAGCCCCGCCAGGTATACGGCAAGAAAGCCGCTCCCGTCCAGGTAGTCGGTCAGGCCGTACGTCAGCAGCGCCAGCGCCACTGACAGCACCGGATAAATGCCCTCCAACTCCAAGTCGAGCGCATTGAACGATCGTCGCATGATCTCGCCCATTGCAATGCCGATCGCCGTTCCTACGCCCATTTGCATCACGAAGAATAGGACAAGCTCCCCAAAAGAGGTCGAGGGTTCCGTCAAGAGTCGAATCAGCGCGATCGTCAGCACGACGGCCATCGGATCGTTGCTGCCTGATTCAAATTCGAGCAATTGGATCAATCGTCGGGGGATCTTGGTCCTCCGCGCTCGTAGCACCATGAAGACGGCCGCAGCATCAGTGGACGATACAATTGCGCCGAGCAAGAGGCCCTCCAGGAATGAGAACCCCTGGACCCAGGCGACAAACATTCCGATGAGCAGCGCAGTGATCAGAACCCCGATCGTCGAGAGCGACACCCCCTGCCACACGATGGGGCGCACCGCCGTCCACTCTGTGTCCAATCCACCGGAAAATAGAATCAAGACGAGCGCGGTGATACCCAGCGACCGCACCAGAGACGGATTGTCGAACGCGATGCCGCCGAGACCGTCGGATCCCGCCAACATGCCGATGGCGAGGAATAAGACCAATGAGGGGATACCAAAGCGATTCGAGAGCTTGATCGTCAAAATGCTCAGAATGACGAGGGTGGAGAAAACGATGAAGATCACACCAATGGAAGCCGGCATCGTGCTTATGTCTTTCGAGGTTGTTCGACGAGACCCGATGCGGTCTATAGCACAGACGACCGGATCACGCTAGCCACAAGATGAGGGAAAGAG
>CAZGYZ010000299.1:0-3184 GCA_964530675.1 uncultured Nitrospira sp.
CACTCCTCCCTCCCAAGTGATCAACCGTGTCGGCGGGACGGTCGTTCGTCCTATGGAACCGGCGCCCACAGACGAAGACCATCATTCTCCCGCCGTGCGACAACTGGCCAAGGAACACGGAGTTGATCTGGCACAGGTGAAAGGAACCGGGGCCAGCGGACGGGTCACCAAGAAAGATGTGCAGGACTTCATGGCTCAAAGTGGCGTTCCAGCCAAGACGACAACTCCCAGCAGTGAACAGTCAATGGGTGAAGCCCTTTTGCCCTTCACACAGATGCGGAGAACCATCGCCGACCGGATGGTCAAGAGCAAACAGACGTCTGCTCATGTCACAACTTTCTTTGAAGCGGACTTCTCGGGCATTGCCAAATTTCGGGAAGGCCGAAGCCTGACCTATCTGCCCTTCGTGATCCGTGCCGTGACCCGTGCGATTCGAGATGTGCCGACCGTGAACTCGGCGTGGAGTGAACAGGGAATCATCATCAAGAAAGATATTCATGTCGGTATTGCCACAGCTCTGGAGGATGGGCTCCTGGTGCCGGTGGTGCGACATGCAGATAGGAAGGGGTTGACGCAATTGGCCAAAGAAGTGGCGGACCTGGCAGAGCGAGCCAGGTCCAAAAAGTTGAGTCCTGAGGAGGTCCAAGGAGGGACGTTCACGATCACGAACCACGGCGGATTCGGCAGCCTGTTCAGTACGCCGATTATTCACCAGCCTCAGATCGCGATCATGGGCGTCGGCGCGATCCACAAACGGGCCATGGTCATCAATAATGACGCGATTGCGATTCGGCCGATGGGGTATTTGAGCCTGTCATTCGATCATCGAGTCATCGATGGGGCGACAGCGGATCACTTCATGGGGAAGGTCAAAGAGTATCTCGAACAGAGTCACTGGGAGCCAATTTTGTGAACAGGAACCAGTCAGCCGTCATTGTCAGCGCAGTGCGAACCCCGATGGGAAGTTTCAACGGGGTGTTCAGCCCTGTGCCCGCCACCAAGCTGGGCAGCATCGCCGTGACTGAAGCCTTGAAGCGAATCAATTTTAGGCCAGATCATGTCGATGAGGTCTACATGGGCTGCGTGCTCAGTGCCGGGCTTGGCCAGGCGCCGGCAAGACAAGCATCGATCGGCGCCGGCATCCCCAACTCGGTTGGCGCGACGACGGTCAACAAGGTCTGCGGGTCCAGCCTCAAGACCCTGATCATGGCAGCTCAAGCCATTGCCCTCGGAGATGCCAGAGTGGTCGTCGCAGGCGGCATGGAAAATATGACCCGTGCACCCTATTTGCTGGAAAAAGCGAGGCAAGGGTATCGGCTCGGACATGCGGAGCTGATGGACAGCCTGGTCAAAGACGGACTCTGGGACGTCTACAATAATTTCCACATGGGGCGTGGCGGCGAACTCTGTGCAGCAAAGTACCGGCTCACCAGAAGAGAGCTCGATGATTTTGCCTTGGAGAGTTACCGCCGTGCCCAAGAAGCCATTACGACCGGGACATTCAAGCGGGAAATCGTCCCAGTTGACGTGCCACAACGGAAAGGCTCCCTAGTGGCCGTCATGAATGATGAAGAACCAAACCGAGTCGACCTGAGCAAGCTGCGCGAACTCAAGCCGGTCTTCCAGGAAGACGGCGTCTTGACTGTGGGCAATTCTCCGTCCTGTAACGACGGGGCGGCAGCGTTGGTCGTCATGGCGGAAGAGGAAGCCGTGCAGCTTGGGCTGACGCCGATGGCGCGCATCGTCGGCTATGCCGGAGCGGCACTTGCACCGGAGTGGTTTACGATTGCGCCGATCGAAGCGATCAAGCTGGTGCTTAAGAAGACCGGCCTCTCGATCGGCGACATCGATCTGTTTGAAATCAATGAAGCCTTCTCCGCCGTCTCCCTCGCGATCAACCGTGAACTGGGGCTTGACCCAAAGAAAGTCAACGCCAACGGCGGAGCAGTCGCGCTCGGCCATCCGATCGGCGCTACTGGCGCGCGCATGGTCACGACCCTACTCCACGCCATGGAAACCCGCGAGGCCAGACGAGGGTTGGCCGGGCTCTGTATCGGAGGGGGCGAAGCATTGGCAGTTGTTGTGGAACGGTAAACGGTCATCGGTCAACCGGGAAGAGGTTTGAGGAGCGATTCCACCAATAACTATTAACCAGTGACGAATGACGGGGTGGGAACATCGTGAGACTTGAGGACATCAAGACGATTGGGATTGTCGGGGCTGGCCAGATGGGCCGCGGCATCAGTCAGGTCTGCGCTACGGCCGGCTATCACGTTCTGCTGGTCGATGTGGCGGAGCCAGCATTAACAGAGGCGCTTGCCAAGATCCGCGGCAGCTTGGAGCGAGCCGTGGAACGCGGGAGTCTCACCGACCATCAAGCCGGGGCGGTGTTGGCGCTCATCCGTCCGATAGTTCAACTCGACCGGTTGCGAGACGTGCAGTTGGTCGTCGAGGCGATTCCGGAAGATCTCGCACTGAAACAGGAACTCTTCACCGAACTAAATCGAGTCTGTGATCCACAGGCCGTCCTCGCCAGCAATACCTCCTCGACTTCAATCACCAAGCTGGGAGCCGCCTCCGGTCGGCCTGATCGAGTGGTCGGTCTGCATTTCATGAATCCGGCTCCCATTATGCGACTGGTGGAAGTCGTGCGAGGTCTCGAAACATCCGAGCATACATTACATCTGGCAATCAGTCTGGCGAAACAACTGGGCAAAACTCCTGTCGTGGCCAAGGACGTGCCGGGGTTTATCGTGAACCGTGTTCTGATTCCGATGATCAATGAAGCCATCTTCGCCTTGGAGGAAGGGGTCGCGTCGCCTGAAGACATCGACCTGGCGATGACGACGGGGGCCAATCATCCGGTCGGACCGTTGGCGCTCGCCGACCGGATTGGGCTGGACACTGTGCTCGCCATCTGCGACGTCCTGTACCATGATTTGGGCGATCCCAAGTTTCGCCCCTGTCCCTTACTCCGCCGTTACGTCGAAGCGGGGTGGCTTGGACGAAAGTCTGGTCATGGGTTCTATGTGTATGAGGCGAGCGGCGAGAGGCATGAGGCAACCAGCAATACGATCTGATCTCTAGCCAGAGGAATAGATCGATGCAAGAACGCAAACCTCGGTTCACGTCCCTTTCAGGGCTCGACATCAATCGCGTCTACTCGCGCGACGATCTGAAGGAC
>CAZGYZ010000300.1:0-3168 GCA_964530675.1 uncultured Nitrospira sp.
AGACGACAAGGGATTGCAGCGCATCTTGAACGTCGATTCCCAGGTCAGGCCTTCTTGACAGCCCTCAAATGGCTGTGTAAGGTGATAGAAATCTAGAATCCTTCGGACACTGTTCATCTGTCGAGTAAACCTTAACTGCTGAGGAGGAACCCATGAAAGTGAGAATTCATCGCGGAGCACTGGTTGTGGCGGCGGTTGCCGCGCTTGTCGGTTTCCCGCTGTTGAGCGGGCTTGCTCTTGCAGGGAACAAACATGTGGATGAAGCTCTGACCCATGCCAAGGAAGCTGTTTCCCATGGCAAGGCCGGTCATGCCGATGCCGTGGTGCAACATGGTGAAGAAGCTCTCAAGCATGCCATGGCAGCCGGCATGAAGAATCCGCATCTCGATGAAGGGGTCACGCATCTCAAGGAAGCCATCACCCATGGCAAGGCCGGTCATGCCGATGTGGCGGCTCAACATGCCGAAGGCGCGGTCACCCATTTGTCCGAAGTGAAGTAAGCGATTCGACCAAAGGTTCTTCTTGAACGGGCAGGGGCGACCCTGCCCGTTTTGTTATAGGGGCAAAACGATCATGCTGGTCGGGTTTTATCAGTTCACTCCACGGTTCGGCGAGGTATCGCACAATCTCGATAGGATTGTGGCAACACTCGACCAGGCTGACGCGGATTTGATCGTCTTGCCGGAATTGTGTGCGTCCGGTTATCAGTTTGTGTCGCGGGAAGAAACGATCACGCTGTCGGAGCCGGTGCCAAGTGGACCGACCACACAGCGGCTGATTGACCTTGCGAAGCGGCGCCGGATGACGATTGTCGCTGGTCTTCCGGAGCATGCCGGATCTGCCTGCTATAACTCCGCCGTGGTCGTTGGCCCTTCCGGGTTCATCGGGTGCTATCGCAAGACCCATCTGTTTTTTGAAGAAACGCTGTTCTTTACGCCTGGCGACACAGGATTTCAGGTGTGGGATATTGGGTTGGCCAAGATCGGTGCGATGATCTGTTTCGATTGGTACTATCCGGAGGCGGCGCGCACCTTGGCGCTCAAGGGAGCAGAGATCATCTGTCATCCCTCGAACCTCATCTTACCCAATTGCCCGGACTCCATGCCGGTTCGGTGCTTGGAGAATCGAGTGTTTGCGATTACGAGTAATCGTACAGGGAGCGAAGCGCGAGGCGGCAAAGATCAACTGACCTTTATCGGAAACAGCGAAGTTGTCGCTCCACGCGGGACCATTTTACATCGCGCGCCACGAGACAAGGATGAGCTCTGTGTGATCGAGATTGATCCTGCCGAAGCACGAAACAAAGCCATCACACAGTACAACGACCTACTTCGCGATCGGCGCGAATCCCTCTATCGGTAACCAGGCTGGTTACTCTGGTTTGTTTGGTCTATTTGGTTTGTTTTGTTTTTTAGTTCGTCTGATTTAACCAAACAAACGAGACAAACCAAATAAACCAGTTCGACTCGTCTCTCTTGCGCCTCACGGGCCGGCGCGGTAGGATTAGCAACATGAAAGCTCCACTCGGGAAGGGCATCTTCCTCATCGCCGCGCCATCCTTACGCGATCCGAATTTTCGGCAGACCGTCGTGTTGCTCTGTGAGCACGGGGCGGAGGGTGCACTGGGTGTTGTCGTCAATCGTCCGACAGCGATGTCGGTTTCTGAGGCGTTACCGCAAGTACCGATCCTCGAAGGCCAACGGCACGTCCTCTTCTCCGGAGGACCGGTGCAAACGAATCAGGTCATGATGTTGTATCGATTGGATCAATTGCCTGAGAATTCCCATCATGTCTTCGATGGGATCTGTCTCGGCGGAGATACTGACCTTGTCGATCGTATCTTGACTACCCACGAGGGACGAGAGGCCTTTCGCGCCTATATCGGATATTCCGGATGGGGCCCAGGACAACTGGAGTCTGAAATGCAGACTGGTTCCTGGATTACCCTACCCGCAGATCCCAGCGTGGTGTTCGAGAAGGATCCCTCCCGTATCTGGCCAGACATCGTGAGTACCCTGGGCGAGAACTATCGCCACTATGCGGATATGCCCTTCGACCCCTCCCTCAACTGATTCCCATCCGTTCCACTTCTCCGCGTTGCAGCCCTCGCTTCCAGAGTGGTACGCTGACTGCGATGCAGATGCAGCAGGCCATTTCTTCCATCCGGTGTTCTTCGTTCATCCTCGCACTCGCGATCGTTAGTCTTGCCAGCGCACTATCAGCTTGTGGGGTCGCCTATACGATTGTGAAGTCGGAATCCAAGCTGGACCGGTTAGCCGTGCCGATGACGAAGGCGGAAGTGATCGACCACGTTGGCCGGCCGGATCGTGTGCTGCGTGACGATGGCCGTCTGCTGGTCTGGGAATATTCCCTTACTGCCCGTAAACAGTGGCTTTATGAGTTGGCCCTCTGCCCTCTATCGGTCTGGGTCGGCGGGTGCATTTTCTATCCCTTCACCAACATCGTCGCGGATCACCAACGCGAATATCCCCATCACATCGTGCTGGTGAACGACGAACTCTGTGCCTGGGGTACACCTGCTGCCATTCTGCAGCGGCGCCGCGCCTGCGCTTCGTCCGGTACTGCAGCCCTAGGGTCCGGAGGGATGAGCGGGCATCCTGAACCGGTCGCGACGGGCGTCGGCCCGATCAATCGAGATACGATCGATCGCTACCGGACGATGGCGGTCATGGAGTTTGAGGATGCGCCTAATGCAGAGGGATCTGGGTCGCGTGTCGCCGGGATGGTGACGACTTTGCTGTTGGACTTGGACGTCAATATGGTCGAGCGAGCCGAGCTCGACGAAGTATTCAAGGAGCAGGTCGTCCAACTGAAACATGCCGACGATGCCGATGTGCTGAAGGTAGGTAAGCTCGTCGGTGCGCAGGCCATTGTGATCGGCGAAGTACACCAGTGGGAGCGAACCGAAGGAGACCAGATCAGCCGGGTGTCGCTGGCGTTACGGATGATCGATGTGGAGAGCGGCCTAGTCTTGTTTCACGGGGAGGGGCATGGTTCTAACGCTACTGCAGATAATCCCGAAGGTTTGGCCCGCGTCATTGCGAATCGCATTCTTGCCCGATTCGGGTCACAAACAGGGTTACTCGGATCAGGACGGATCGGAGTCAATTGGGAATTGCAAGAATCAGCCGGCGCTCGACACTACCT
>CAZGYZ010000301.1:0-3157 GCA_964530675.1 uncultured Nitrospira sp.
CTGGCAAGGAAGCGCTCGATAAACGTCGTGGAGACGTGGCCCTTTTGGAAGTCGGGGTCATTGATGATGCGTTTGTGGAGCGGAATGGTTGTCTTGATGCCTTCGATCACGAATTCGTCGAGGGCTCGTCTCATGCGTGCGATAGATTCTTGACGGTCTCGCCCATGGGTGATGACCTTGGCGATCATCGAATCATAGAAGGGGACGACCATCATATTCGATTCCATCGCCGAGTCGACGCGCACGCCGAATCCGCCTGGTGCGCTGTATTTGGTGATCATCCCCGGAGAAGGCGTAAACTTTTCAGGATCTTCTGCATTGATGCGGCATTCGAGGCTGTGTCCAATAAGCTTGACGTCTTGCTGCTTGAACGAGAGAGACTGACCGTCGGCGAGCCTGATCTGCTCCTTGATGAGATCGATACCGGTCACCATTTCGGTGATCGCATGCTCTACCTGGATGCGAGTGTTGACCTCCATGAAGAAAAAATTATGGTCTTTGTCGAGCAGAAACTCGACGGTGCCGACATTCCGGTAGTGCACGGCTTTGACGGCTTCGACCGCAACTCGACAGATTTCCCGTCTGAGTTTCTCGTCGACAGCAGGCGACGGGGTTTCTTCAAGCAGTTTCTGATGCCGGCGTTGGATCGAGCAGTCGCGTTCGCCGAGATGCACGACATGCCCACGATGATCGGCGACAATCTGCACTTCAATATGGCGAGGCTCGAGAAAATATCGCTCGAGGTAGACGGCGTCGTTCCCGAAGGTGGTTTTTGCTTCGGCCTGAGCGGCTTGAAATGCGCGGGCGAGATCCTCAGCTTTATTGACGACGCGCATGCCGCGTCCTCCCCCACCGGCTGAGGCTTTGATAATGACGGGATAGCCGACCTTGCCGGCGGCTTCGAGGGCTCCCTGTTCGCTCTTCAGTTCGCCGGGACTGCCCGGCGTAACGGGTAAGCCACGACGGGCAACGATTTCACGCGCTTTGGCTTTGTCGCCCAGGAGGGCGATGTGTTCGGACGTTGGGCCGATGAATTTGACGCCGATGGACTCGCACACTTCTGCAAAATGGGCGTTCTCGGAGAGGAAACCATAGCCGGGATGGATGGCGTCTGCCCCGGTGATCTCGGCGGCGCTCAGGACGTTGGGAATATTTCTGTAGCTTAGCGCTGCGTCAGAAGGCCCGACGCAGATTTTCTCATCGGCTGCGCGGACATGGAGGCTTGCCGCATCGGCCTCAGAAAAGATCGCCACGGTCTTAATACCGAGTTCCTTGCAGGCGCGAATCACGCGGAGCGCAATCTCACCGCGATTGGCTATCAATACTTTCTTGAACAATCGAATACTCCGATGTGGATCGAGGGAAGAAGACTAAGGCGTGGCTGTCGGATCGACGAGGAAGAGCGCTTGGCCATACTCCACCGGCTTGGTGCTTTCGGCCAAAATTTTCGTGACCCGCCCATTGACCTCCGATTCGATTTCGTTCATCAGCTTCATCGCTTCGACTATGCACAGAACCTGCCCGATTTTCACGTAATCACCCTCTTCAACATAGGGATCGGCATCAGGAGAGGGAGACCGATAGAACGTTCCGACGATCGGAGACACGATGGTGACCATCCCTGTCGTATTTTCGGTCTGAGTGCCGGCCACGGTGGGCCCTTGAACGGCTGAGGTTGATCCGGCCATTCCCTGGTCGGCAACAATGGTTGAGATCGCCTTAACGCCGACCTCGTATCGCACGCGAACTCTGAGTCCTTCGCGCTCCAACTCCAATTCGGTCAGGTTATTTTTCTTTAATAGCTCGATCAATTCCTGAATGTCTTTGGTCTGTTGTCCCGACAGTAAGCGGGAACTCTGCCCGCTCTGGGTCGGAGCAAACGCCTGAGGCAGAATGACCGGCGGCACACCCTTCTTCGATTTGCCGGACGTTCGTTTGCTCACCGAACACGCTCCACATACTCTCGGGTACGGGTATCGATCCTGATCACCGTTCCGCTTTCCAAATAGAGAGGAACCTTGATGGTGGCGCCGGTTTCAAGGGTTGCGAGCTTAGTGCCGCCCGTCGCGGTATCGCCACGGAAACCCGGCTCCGTATCGCTGACTCTTAGTTCGATAAAGTTGGGCAGCTCGACGTCGATCGGGCGATGTTCGTACACAAGGATCTTCACTGTCATGTCTTCTTTCAAGAGGTCCGCATTGCCGCCGAGTTTGCCCTTTTCGAACGTCAGTTGCTCAAAGCTCTCCGTGTCCATAAAGGTATAGGCGTCGTCCGTCGCATAGAGGAATTGCATGGTCCGTTCTTCAAGATCCGGTTCTTCAAATCGTTCTCCTGATCGGAAGGTGCGATCCAGGACATTGCCTGAAAGATAGCTCTTGAGCTTAGTGCGAACGAACGCTCCACCCTTGCCCGGTTTTACATGTTGAAACTCAACGATATAAAATGGCTGGTTATCGACCATGAGCCGCACGCCACCGCGAAAATCCGTCGTAGAAATCACTCGGTACTCCCTTCAGACTGTAAAAAGCTGCTCGTCCGGCTCCGCTGTCTCATTCACTTTGCCGTTTGTCGCAATGTTGCCGGTGCGAGTGTTTTCTTCTCGCGTCGGGATGCGGTCAAGTGGTCGTGCAGGCCGCGAAGGGCGAGGAGATAGCCGGTCGGACCCAAGCCGGCTATTTGTCCGAGAGCGACTCCTGCAATATACGATCGATGGCGAAACTCTTCACGCTGATGAATATTGGACAGATGGACCTCAACTGTTGGCAGTCCGACTGCCGCAATAGCGTCACGAATTGCAATGCTGGTGTGAGTATAGGCGGCAGGGTTAATGATGATCCCGTGGTATTCGGTCCGAGCCTCTTGTATCCAGGTGACCAGTTCACCTTCGCTATTCGACTGTCGCAGGTCCACCTCCACTGCCAATTCCTTCGCCAGCTTCGTGATGGCTGAATCCAGGGCATCAAGTGACAGGGTGCCGTAAATCGACTGCTCCCTGGTCCCAAGGAGATTCAGATTTGGGCCGTGCAAGACTCGTATTCGTAACATGTTGTTATATGCGTATGCTGGATAGTTGAGGACGATTCCTCGTGATAGGGGGTCCACCAGGCAGGCATTGTAGCAGTCTGCCTGAGACCGGTCAAACGCGCAAAAAGATTAG
>CAZGYZ010000302.1:0-3133 GCA_964530675.1 uncultured Nitrospira sp.
CATGTTCGCGACCCACAATTTTACGCCCTCCCGGCGAAAACACGCGCGAAAAACGGGCGTATCAGGGTCATGGGCTTTCCTCCTATCGGCATCATGTCCCTTTCGTCGGTGCTCAAGCAGGCCGGCCACGAATGTGTGATGTTCGATCAGGCGAACCCCGACACGCCGAACGAGGTCATCCTCGAAGAAATCAATCGCCAGCAGCCGGCTCTGATTGGCATCAGCTTCCTCAGTACCACCAGCTATCCCTACGCGAAGATCCTGGCCCGCCAGATTCGCGCCGCGAACTCGAAGGTCAAATTGGCCTTCGGAGGCGTGTTTGCGAGTTTGAACGCCGCATTGGTCAAACTGCAATGTCCTGAAGTGGATTTCATCTGCAAGGGAGACGGTGAACAGCTGCTCCTCGACCTGCTCGAACGGATCGATGATCCAGCCGATGTCGCTGGGCTGACCTGGGCCAAGGACGGTCAGGTTGTGCAGAACTCCGGCCGTCCCATGGAGCGCCATCTCGATCAGTGGCCCTTTCCGGATCGTGAAGGTCTGCCGCTCGACTTTATAGAATCTATGCCGCTCGACGTGCCGGCGGTGCTTTCGATGGAGCGGTTCACGACGATGCAGACTTCACGCGGCTGCCCCTGGCCCTGCGTGTTCTGCGATATTCCGATCTTCAACGAAGGCAAGTGGCGCGCGCGGAGCGCTCAGCATGTGGTGAAGGAACTCAAGTACCTCGAAGAATGCGGATACGGATCCGTCTATTTTGTCGACGACCATTTTCTGCTGCAACCCAAGCGGATCGAGGCGATTTGCCAAGGCGTGATGGACGAGAAGCTTTCGATTCAATGGGGCATCGAAGGGCGCGTGGACTCGGTCGCCCAGCACTTGTTTCCTGCCATGGCCAAGGCCCACTGCCGGACGGTCATGTTCGGGATTGAAAGCGGGAGTCAGAAGATTCTGGATCGCCTCAAGAAAGAACAGACGTTGGAAGAAGTGGCCACCGCCGTCAAGAACGCCAAGCAGGCCGGTATCGAGATCGTGCACGGTTTCTTTACCGTGGGCAATCCCGATGAAACGGTCGAAGATATGAACGCGACGTTCGACCTGGCCTCCAAGCTGCCGCTCGACACATTCGGCTTCAATCGACTCTGTGTGTATCGGGGAACTCCGCTCTGGCAAGAATATGTGAAGCGCGGGTTAGTCAGCGAAACCGACGATTGGTACAAGTATTTCAAATGTTCCACGATCGATCCGACCTGCTTGCCAGGAGAAGTGATCAATGAGGTCCGCCGTCAAGGGCTCAAGCGTCTGTTTGTATACAAGATCCTGCACTATCCCCTCCAGACATTCCGGTTGATTCGGCGGTTTCTCCGCTTCATGCCGGCGCGGGATGTGGCCTACCTAATCATCAAGCCGTTCCTGGGTCAAAAGAAAGGCGCCACGAAGGCTGAAGTGCTGTCCCGCGCCGTCGAACATGCGAATATAAAAGATGCTGCGGCAGAGCTGACCCAGATGACGGACGACATGCTCCAGAGCGTGATGGAAGAGTCGCGCTTGGAACGGTTACGCATTCAGCAGGAAGCGGAAAATTCGCGCGAGTTACCGATGGTCCACAGCCGCTAGCGAAGGATGCTGAAAAAGTCCGCCAGCGGCGTTCTCAGCTCGCAAAAATCCTCAACGTACCCCGAGGGTACGCCTCCGGTTCTTGCTCCGCCTGCGGCCTTGCTGGACGGCCTTTTTGAGCATCCTTCGAGGAGGCGTTCCTGTTAAGCGACAATCCCCCGCTCAGCCGATCAGGACGTAGGCGCCAAGGCCAATAATAGCCGCGAGCAGTGCCACGCTCAACATTGCCTTCTCATGTCCGCACATTCCCGCCTGTGCCTTGCAGACCGCTAGGGAACACATAATCGCCATCGTGGCCTCCTATAATGCAGATGATGACGCGTCGTGTGTAAAACGATACGCCGCTCAGAATGCGTAGTCAACGACGACCTTGTCAGTCATTATCCAGTAGCCGCTTACGAGGTAGTGATCGAAGAGGAGCCTACTGAACGAGCGCCTGCTTCGTTTCATCCAGGTGCTTTTGAAGGTACGGCATGAAGGGTGTGCCGCCTGTTCCCACGGCTGTGGGGTTGCTATCGTGGGACTGGTGCTGACGGTGGATATAACTGTCGGCGTAGCCGATGTGGATCTCGCGAAACTGTGCGAGGAGATCGATGCAGGCGCAATAAGCAGTCCAGAGATCGGGAGTGTGAATTTTTCGGTCGCGCACGTAGCCGGCGAGCAACGGACGGCCATGATCGTCAGTGGTTTTCTCCAGGGTCTCTAGAAATGCGCGGTGACGTGGGGGCATATAGTCGCGCATTTCTTGTAAATAAAGGGTCAAGGGATCGGGGGCATGGGCGATTCCGAGCCCGGCGTCGAGACAAGGCACAATCGAGCTTTGTGCGCCGGTTTCGCCTCGGAACTGTTGCCGTTGCCCGGCATAGGCTTCGACACCCTCGTAGTCGAGCCCATTCGGCAAGCTAGGGCTGTTCTTCCAGCCGTGGATGTAGGGCCGCACGCGGTTGTAGTAGACATAGGGATCACAACGCTCTTTCATTCTGAGGAGCGTACCGCGCATCGCCCTTTGGGCTGACGCTAAGGATGTGAGTCCAAGCAAGACCTCGTTATTCTTGTCCTCAGCCGCTCCTTTCATGGCTCGCAGGAGTCCTGCCAGCCCTGGTCCCGCTTCCCGCTCGATCTGGATGTGGACCACGACAAACCACTCTTCATCCAACCCGCCGAGAAAATTTTGAAGCAGCACAATATTGTCGAGCCGAATCGGCTTTGTCTTGTCCAGCCTCCGCCAGTTGTCAAGCGCGTAGGAGGCATAGGAGAGAACCGGCGGACGGCCAAGGCGCTGGGCGATTTCATGCCAGGGTTTTGCAAGTTGAGGCGGCAGTTTGGCAGCTGGCTGGTCCGGCACTTCCCATATGTAGGCATGCCCGGCGAACGAAAGGATACGCATCGCGGCTCGATAGACTTCTGTGCGCCATGTGGAAGGAATGGAAGGGAGCAGCTGGCGTTGCTCATCGATGAATCGTCGGACCGTCCGAGCACTCAACAATTTCGGCAGCTCATGCCCAAGATCATTGAG
>CAZGYZ010000303.1:0-3129 GCA_964530675.1 uncultured Nitrospira sp.
AAAGGAGTTGAGGCGACCCTGCAGGTCCTGACAGACGATCGCATCGACAGTGTCCATCTCCGCTCCGAGGACGGCGTGCTTCTCGGCGGCCTACTTGCTCCCGAGTACGGATTCAGAACCAGCCGCATCCCTCTCCTGCGGGATACGATCGAGCTCCGGGTGCAGAACTACGCGCAGGGCGGGTCGGTCAGCGCGGTGTCCATTCCCGCTCCGAGCTTCTGGCGTCGCTCGCGGAGGGCCTTGGCCGGCGTGGCCAACAGCGCGGCTCCGCGCCAGAGAATCTTCGCCTGGTCAGGGGTGCGAACCATCGCCTTTATGCAAGTCTTGCTGGCGGTCGCGTTGGTCGGCCTGGTGGCGGATCGGACCACCGGCTGGATGACGCCTGTCCGTCCGCCGCTTCCAGCGACACAAGTAGAAGCCCATTGGACGGTCCCGCTTGCCGAAGTTGCCAAGTTCGAGCAGCAACTCGTCGATCTCTCACGGATGCAGGCGAGAGCCGTAGAAATCATTCAAACGCAACAACAGGGGATGGCTCAACTCCAACGGGCGATGGCCAAACTATCTTCCACGCAAGAGACAGTTGCTTCCAGCGTGCTGACTGTGAAGCAAGAGATGGAGCAACGGCGGAGGGGTGTGGGTCGCGACGCCGATCGTATGACGCGCGTGATCATGACCCAGGCGCAAAGTGTGCAGGAACAGATGAAAGCCGAAATCCACAGCCTTACAGTGGCGAACGATCGGCTCTCGCACGAATTGTCCCAAGTAGACCAGAACAATCAGGAACTGAGGAGGCAGATGAAATCTACGGGCGTGGATGTCTCGAAGACTACAATATCGGATCGTGAGAAGCCGATGGTGGATCAGTAGAGCAACAGAGCTCAACCACTACAGATAGTCTGGGCGAGGCCGCCCCTCAGAACCTACCTTTCTTGTTTTGGATGACTGTCAACCGGGGATCGCCGTCCGGACGGGCGTGATCTACCGAATGTCCTATTGCCTGCCTCTGATAACGCCATGAGGCTGGCTGTATCTCTCGCAAAACCGAGGCGTATCATGACGAAGGAGGAACCACCAATGCGAAGCAGCGTGATAACAGGGGTTCTCGCCATTTCTTTACTTATGACAGGGTGTGTGACCAAACGCACCTATACCGACACCTTAGCGGAATTGGACGCTGCCAGAAAAATGTCTGCTAAAACGGCTGCTGCTCTCGATGAGGCTCGAAAGGACGCGGCCGCGCGGGAAAAAGCCCAGGAGGAGGAGAAAGCAAAGCTGGCGCAGGAGCTGGCCGCAGGTATCGTGGAGGCGAAGAACCAAGCACGCGATCTTCAGACCCGGTTGCAGGCGGAGCAGAGTAAAGTGGTGTCGCTTCAAGAGGACAAACAAAAGCTGCTGAGCGGGACGACGACCGCCCAGGATGAAATCGCGCGGCTTCAGAAACGCGCGGGGGAATTGGAAACCGACGCGGCGCGCGTGAAGGATCTTGAAAAGCAGCTCTCCGAACGCGACCAAGAGATCGGCACCTTGAGCCGAACGGCGGCGGATCGGGCGGCGCTGGCGGCGAAGCTGGAGCAGGAGCGGGTGGCCAAGGAGGCGGAAATCCAACGACTGACTAAAACGCATGATGATCTGGCCAAGTCGCTCCAAGATCAAATTGCCAAGGGCGACATCAAAATTAAACAGGTCCGAGATCGCCTCACGATCAATATGGTAGACCGTGTGTTATTCGACTCGGGCCAGGCCCAAGTGAAACCGGCTGGGCTTGACGTACTCAAGCAAGTCAGCGACGTGCTCAAAAAGGTGACCGACAAGCAGATCCGTATCGAAGGGCATACGGATAACGTGCCGATCGGCGTCAAGTTGCGGGAGAAGTTCCCCACCAATTGGGAGCTATCCACGGCGCGGGCGACCAGCGTGGTGCGGTATCTGATCGAAGAAGGCGGTGTGGATCGTGCAACCATCGCGGCCGGAGGCTATGCCGACACTCAACTGCTGGAAAGCAACGAGACCGAGGCTGGCAAGGCCGCCAACCGGCGGATCGAAATCGTCTTGTATCCCAAGGATCTCGGCGGCATTGCGGGCCAGCTGAAGTGAGCCCCGACGTCGCGTATCGGCAGACGAACGGCGTCCTGCCAGCTGCAGTCACGCAACACGAGCGGGCACCGCGAGTCAAAAGGCTGCCCCACACCAGACCATGATTGATGATGGTCTGCCCACGAATGATGCGTCTGTGCGATGAGACGTGCAGGCGCGAGAGCAGACCAGAACCATGACATTATCTGATTCGAGCAACGAGGCCTTGTCGGCACTGTCGAGCACGATCACGATCCTGACCTGGGGCGGACTCAGCGGAAGCATCTCTGTCGCGCCGGTCTTGGGCTGCCGGTTGGTCCGACGCGTGAAGCGGTGGGCATATTGCCCATGCGGTAGCGGTCTTCTCAATCCTCATGCAGAGGCTCACGCTCAATCGGGTGCTGGGAGCTGGCGCGAGCAGGCTGCTCTGATCGTGATGGGGCCAAGGGGCTGGGCGTCATTGCCCAGTTTTTCTTGTAACCGGTGCTGAGAGGAGGGTACTATGGCGTTGGGTAACTTAGCTGAGCCACAATATATAGGAGCGCCGCTCAGAACATTTCAACGAACTGATTGACAATCTCGTCATCCTCATATTTATATGGTGTTGTGGTAACAATCCGTTTATGTTTTTCCGTACTTATCTTCGGGCTGCTGTTGAGCACCCTATCTCAGGCCGAGCAGATCGGGCGGTCTCTCAATATCCCGTGCAGTTCGACCGGCGATACTGGGAGTGGGCAAACCTGCGATTTCAGCGAGGCAGGGGCGGCGACCGAAACAGAGGACGATTCGCCGCAAGAGACGCAGGACGGCTACATCGTTTATCGGGTGCCTGTGTCAGATGGCGAATCACGCCGCTTGCATGCCTCAATGAACGAGAGTCCTCCGTCGATCCTTCTGGTCTCTCTGCTGATACACCCTCCGTCCGCATCAAGTTAGCGCAGCGACGAAGGTCTGTTTCATCTTCGATCTCGATCAGACAACCTCATCGTGACTCCGAAGGAGGCAGCAGATGCTGGTTCGGTTATGGAATTGTGCCGTATTGATGGCCGTGATGGT
>CAZGYZ010000304.1:0-3127 GCA_964530675.1 uncultured Nitrospira sp.
AGCGGGCCTTAAAATTGAAACGCCAGGATGAGTGGGGTATCTACCTTGAGTTCCTCAAGGTCATGTTTAATCTCACAGACCGGCTTTCCGCTCTGTACCTGCCGGTCAAAGACCAGCCTCAGTTCATGGACAGTCTCGAGGATGCCGTCACCCTGCAATTGAAGAATGTGTTGGAGCCAGCATTCGGTTCCGGCGCCGATCAAATAGAGATCATGCTCACCGTCGGTACGGCGGTGGCGGAGAGTCGGCAGACCTATGAGCGGTTTCGGTTCCTCGTTACTGAAGACAGTCCTGTGAAAGACGAGATGTTGAAAGCCTTTGGCGGGCGAGTCGCCGACGCGATGGGAATCGCGGAAAACGCGCAGATATCCTCCGCCGCAACGCTCTGCGCGAGCGCCGTGATTCCTGCTATCAAAGCCATCTTGGCCGGAGATCTCCCTCCAGTCGCCGCAGTCGGTACAGAGGTCCCCGTGGTGATCCATACCCAGTCCGCCTCACCACCCCCCACCGTGACGCCTGGCCCCCAAGGTCCGACAGGAAGCGAGATTAAACTGGTGAGCGTCATTTCGACCGTTGCCGGAGAAGAAGTGGAAACTCGGTGGGGACTCCACCCTCGATTTCGTCAAGATCTTCCCCCGGAGGATATGCAACAAATCGCCAAGCTGATGAACCGAGTTGCTAAAATACTTGGCGAACGGTACGCCTCCGTGGCATTCTCAGATGAATGGACATCTTGGCATAAGGCTGGTCACGCCTAATCGCTTTGACCAATCGCGCTAGGCCATTCACTCACGACAAATCCAACACCAGCAACGAGGAGGTTCAGTGGATATCCCACGGACAGCAGCCGATTCACCGGAAGGCATTCCAGCAAGTCTCTCTCGTCTCAAAGAGTTGGCGTATAATCTTTGGTGGAGTTGGACTCCGGAGGCCCGTCGGCTGTTTGAGCACATCGATCCGACCCTCTGGGTGCTGACCCACCACAACCCCGTCGAACTACTGGCCAAAGTCAGGCCAGACCGACTCATGCACCTCACCCAAGATCCCTCGTATATGCGGTTGTACTCTGCCGCCCTCAAGTTATTCGACGAATACCTTCAGAACAAACACAGTTGGTTTAAAACACAGCACGGCGATTTGAAAGCCCCCTCCATCGCCTACTTCTCTGCAGAATTTGGTCTGCATAGATCCATCCCTATCTACAGTGGTGGTCTGGGCATTCTTGCCGGGGACCATTGTAAGGAAGCCAGTGATCTGGGTGTGCCCCTGGTAGGAATCGGATTCATGTATCCACAAGGATATTTTCGGCAGAGGATCACGCCGGAGGGATGGCAGGAAGCGGCTTACGCTCCATTCAAACAAGCAGAATCGCCCATTCATCCTGCTCTCACTCCATCGGGAGATCCATGCAGGATTACGGTCGAGATCGGCAGCCGGGTCGTGGCGGCATCCGTCTGGAAAGTGCTCGTTGGACGGGTACCTCTCTACCTCATCGACACAGACGTCCCGGAGAACAGCCCTGAAAACCGAGCCCTCTCAGCTCGCTTATATGGAGGCGATCAAGAGATGCGCCTCTGTCAGGAATTTCTGTTGGGTATCGGCGGTGTCCGTATGCTTCGTGCATTGGGCATCGCACCGACGGTCTGGCATGCCAACGAGGGTCACTCCGCCTTCCTCACGTTGGAGCGCATTCGTGAATTGATCCAGAAGGGATCGACGCACGCGGACGCCTGCGAGATCATCCGCCAGAGCACGGTGTTTACCACCCATACACCGGTGCCGGCCGGTCACGACGTATTTCCCCATCACCTCATGGACCGGTACTTCGCCGGCTACTGGGAACAGTTAGGCCTCTCGCGAGAAGACTTCCTTCGCCTGGGAGACACTCCTGCATCCCAAGGGCAGGGCTTCAACATGACAGCGCTCGCCATTCGGCTGGCCGCCCATGTGAACGGAGTCAGTCGTGAGCACGGTCGAGTCTCGCGAGAAATGTGGCGGCATATGTGGCCTGGACTACCGACCGAGCAAATCCCAATCCGCAGCGTGACCAACGGCATCCATGCGCCGACCTGGATCGCGCCGGAACTCAACCAACTCTACGGCAAACATCTCGGCCCGGATTGGGCGGAGAAATGCGACGAGAAAGCGATGTGGCAACGGGTCCTGGATATCCCGGACCAGGAACTCTGGGCCGTACGCCAAACCATGAAACGCAAACTCATGAGTTTCATCCGGGAACGGGCCAGAAGCGGCTGGATGCAGGGACAGCTCCAAGCCTCGCAGGTTCTGACGCGAGGCACGCTGCTCGACCCTGAAGCGCTCACCATCGGCTTCGCCAGACGCTTTGCCACCTACAAGCGGGCGACTCTTTTGTTCCGCGATCTCGAACGGCTGAAACGATTACTCCATAACCAGTGGCGCCCGGTCCAATTGATTTTTGCCGGCAAGGCCCACCCAGCCGATGAGCCCGGTCGCTATTTCATTCATGAAATCTTGCGCTTTTGCGACGACCACCAGTTGGGTGGGCACGTGGCGTTCGTAGAGAACTACGATATGCATATGGCGAAGTTCCTCGTCCAAGGGGTCGACATTTGGCTCAATACTCCTCGCTTTCCTTTGGAGGCAAGCGGAACGAGCGGGCAAAAGGCCGCGCTCAACGGTGTCATCAACCTCAGTGTCCTTGATGGCTGGTGGCCTGAAGGATTTAACGGAGCCAACGGATGGGGCATTGAGCCTTTGATCGAGAACCAGGACATTCAGGCCCAGGACGAACATGACGCGCAACAGCTCTACCGCATACTGGAACAAGAGGCCACTCCCCTCTACTATCAACGAGACCTGGATGGGATACCCCGAGGTTGGTTACAGCTCATGAAGGAAAGCCTTCGAACCAATGCTCCCCGTTTCTGCACCAAACGGATGGTCAAGGAGTACGTCGACACGATGTATGCGCCCGCGATGGTCCTCGCGCCTTCGACATGGTAATGGGCTGCCCGGCGATTCGTGAAACGTGAAACGATAGACGTGAAAAATTTCAAAGGGAGTTGCTGCGCTGCCACAGCACACCTACACGCACTCCTGCTGCTCACACTTGTCTCAATCCTCGTAAGCCCGCTCCTTGCCGATG
>CAZGYZ010000305.1:0-3120 GCA_964530675.1 uncultured Nitrospira sp.
TCGTCGGCGTCTTCTTCGGCCTGTATCCCGCAAACAAAGCGTCGAAAATGAACCCAATCGAGGCGCTGCACTACGAATGAATGCGAGAGCTGCGAGACAGGCGAGAAAGGCGCGTTCTGAAGTTCGAAGTTCTGGGTTCGAGGCTCCAAAAACCTCGAACATCGGACTTCGAACTATTCCCTGTCGCGCCCGTCACGCCTTTCACGCGCGTCTTGTCCACAAAAGACCATGACTATCACGCAGAACATCGAAATTGCGCAGAAACTTCGGGAGGTCGCACAGCTTCTGGAGGATCAAGGCGCGAATCGGTTTCGTGTGCGGGCCTATCGCGCGGCGGCAGAGACAATCGAACGCTTGGCGGTTCCCGCCGCAGAGATCGCGCAGCAACAGGGCACAGACGGGCTGCAAGCATTGCCGGGCATCGGGGTGAGCCTCGCGCGCTCCATCCATACCCTCGTCGTCACCGGCCGGCTGCCGATGTTGGATCGCCTGCGCGGTCGTATGGACCCGGTCTCGCTGCTCTCGTCCATTCCGGGGATCGGCCAGGCCCTCGCCCATCGGCTGCACGACGAGCTGCATATCGAAACGTTGGAACAGCTGGAAATGGCGGCGCACGACGGACGACTGGCGGACATCGAAGGAGTCGGCCCGAAGAAACTCCAGGGCATCGTCGACTCCCTCACCGCTCGATTAGGGCGAGTTCGTAAACCGCCTCAAGTAGCCGAGAGACACACAACCAGTGAACCTTCCATCGATGAATTGCTGGAGGTGGACAGGGAATATCGCGAAGCCGCTCAGGCCGGCAGACTGCAGAGAATTGCGCCGCACCGCTTCAATCCAAAGAAAGAAGCCTGGCTGCCGGTCCTCCATACACAGCGAGGTTCCCGCCATTACACTGCCCTGTTCTCAAACAGCGCCCTGGCCCATCAACTCAAGAAAACGCGCGACTGGGTCATCCTCTACTACGATGATGGCCATGGCGAACGCCAGTGCACCGTGATCACCAGCCATCAAGCCCCATTCAGCGGGAAGCGAATCGTACGGGGACGGGAGGAAGACTGTGCCTCCTATTACCAGTCTCATAAGGCCATGGCTGCAGAAGCAACATGATCCGGATGCCAGGACAAAGCCACCAGGGTCCGCTGCCTCCACTGACGAATGAGCAGCGAACGTTGGCACAGGAACTCCATTCTCACGTACAGATGCTCGCTGGACAGATCGGCGAGCGCAACGTCTTTCACCATGACAGGCTGGTCATGGCGGCAGATTATATTCGGGCGACACTCGCCGGTGCCGGATATGAAGTCCGCCTGCAACCCTACGAGGTGGCAGGGAAGATCTGTGAGAATATCGAAGCGGAAGTGCGAGGAAAAAACAGACCGGACGACATCATCGTGATCGGCGCGCACTATGATTCCGTGCAGGGAAGTCCAGGCGCCAACGACAATGCGAGCGGCGTGGCGGCGACGCTTGCCTTGGCTCGTGCGTTCGCGGAAGCTACGCCGGCCCGCACCCTTCGATTTGTATCGTTCGCCAACGAGGAGCCGCCGCTCTTTCAAACCGAACATATGGGAAGCCGCGTCTACGCCATGCGCAGCCGCGAGCGGGGCGAAAATATCGTCCTCATGCTCAGCCTGGAGACCATCGGGTACTACTCAGACGAGCCGGGGAGCCAACACCTTCTCTTTCCGTTGAATCTCATCTATCCCTCTACCGGAAACTTCATCGCCTTCGTCAGCAACTTGGAGAACGGGTCCCTGGTGCGGCAGCTCGTGGGATCTTTTCGGCAACAGGCCCGATTTCCCTCCGAAGGGGGAGCCTTGTGGGACCTGATTCCCGGCGTCGGCTGGTCCGACCATTGGGCATTCTGGAAGGAGGGATACCCGGCAGTGATGGTGACCGACACCGCCCCCTTCCGCTATCCCGCCTACCATTCACCAGCCGACAGGCCCGAGCTTGTTCAGTACGAACGGATGGCGCGCGTCGTCTCTGGCCTACAGGCTGTCATTGTGGAGATGACAAATGCACCACGGTGAGAGAGGGTGAACGCTGCACCCGAACGTGACACAGAAAGGGCGGCCTGGGTGAACCCCAACCTGCGCGCGTCGAACGAATGCTTGTTCATTTGGTCTATCTCGTCTATCTGGTTTGTTTGGTTGATCGGACTGGAAATTCATTCAGAAGAACCAGACAGACCAGAAAGACCGGCCAACCAGACAGACGAGCCCGTGCGCGTTGCGCGAGCACAGAGGATTGGCTCGTCCGCCCTCACAGCCAGACTCGCCCCTGTTCACCCCTATTCCTTTGCCTGAACCCCTGGCTGATAGGTGCCGTATACATACACAGGAATGGGCAGGTGGCCGAGATGTTTTTCCATTACCGGCTTGACGTCTTTCCAGTCGAGCCCGCCTACACCAGTGGCCAAGCGTGGAAGCGCGATACTCTTGAACTTCTCAGTCTCAATTGCCTTACACAACGCTTTGAGACAGTGGTTCACGTTCTCGATCGTGGCCCGGCCCGGGTGACTGGCTCCGTGACTGGCAGCAGCCTCCTGAGTAAACAGATTCACGATCCGAACAGCTCCGACTCCGGACCACGTCCATAACTCGCCGGTCTTGGGGGTAAACGTCTGCGAATAATGCCGGAAGTCCTTATACATCGCAGGCCACCGTTCTCTGAGTGCCAAGGCTAGCCCGTTTGCAAAGTTGTCGTTGGGGGCAACCCCGTGTGCCAGGGCTTCCGCCTTTGTCAGCAAAATATCTCCTGCCACTTCCTTCAACATATAACGTCCTCCTCCATCGAGTTGGTAATGGTCGTAAACTTTATCACAGAGGGCGGGATGAGTTTCCCCTGCACTTGTAACTTGAAACCGCCCACTCTTTTTCTTTTCCGGTTGATTGAAGGGTTAGGAGCGAAACGGTTTAACATCACCTGACTTGCGCAACATCTTGTTCACCTCGTCAAGGTGCAGTTCTTCGCCAACAATCATCTCTCGTGCATATTCTTCCAACAGGACGGACTTTCCTTCAGAAACTTTCAGGAGCTCGTAATAGGAGGCGACAGCGGCCTTCTCGTGCTCCAAGCTTTCCTGCAGGATATCTCCCACATCATGCTTCTCGG
>CAZGYZ010000306.1:0-3104 GCA_964530675.1 uncultured Nitrospira sp.
TGCATCCGCTGAATTTCTTCATACGCCGACACCAACTTGTTCCTGATCTGCATCATCAGCTGGAAGGACACATCGGCTTCCTGTAGGGCCACCATCGTCTGATGGATATTCTGTGTCTGGCCGGTCATCAGCGCCTCGGTTGCCTGGCCCGCTTCCAGTTGGATGTCGTTGGCTTTACCGATCGCTTGCTGCAGCGCATTCATGAATCCGCTTGATGGAGCGCCGCCGGCCGCATGAGAAGCGGCGGCGTTTTCCAGCCGAGGCACAGTCGGCATTGTGATCGCGTTGATCTGATTCACGACTACCTCCCAATCTCCAGCGCCTTATTCCACATGGCGCGGGTTGCGTTGATCGCCTGCACATTGGCTTCGTAGGAACGGGACGCCCCCATCATGTTCACCATTTCTTCCATGACGTTGATGTTCGGCATCTTGACGAATCCTTTCTTGTCGGCGTCCGGATGGCGAGGATCATAGATCACCTGCCCGGGTCTCTTGTCTTCCTGCACTCGCAATACCTTGACGCCATCGAGCGAATGAGCCCCCGGACCCGTCGACACCTGCCGAAACGTCCGTTGGAACGGGCTGGCGACCGGCGTGGATTGAAACACCACATCCCGGCGCTTGTACGGGCCGCCTTCTGGCGTATGTGTGGACTGTGCATTCGCCAGATTGCTGGAAATCACATTCAGCCGTTGGCGTTGTGCATCTAAGGCGGTTACAGACACCGCCATGCTGTCGGTCATATCCATGGTCTACCTCCATAGTAAAAGGTTGAGGTTAAGGCCAAGGTTAAGGGCACGCTAAAGAAGAGATCAGTGTTCACTCGGCCTCAACCTTAGCCTCAGCCTGGTTGTTTATCTCCCCTCGCGGATTGCACCCATCAGCTGCCGAAAACGGATCGCCATAATCGACGCCGCACTGTTGTACAGCATCGCGTTTTCAGACATTTTCGCCATCTCCAGCTCGATGTTCACCGAGTTGGCATCCAGGGGAATATCTCCCGCCGGCACGGAGCCGAGCTTACCCGTTACCTGTTGCACCGAGTTTCCGCGTGGACCGATGTGTTGGCCCTGAGTCACCGCGAGTGAAACAAAACCTCTCCCTCGATGCGCGGCCTGCAAGGAATCTTGAAAATTGAGCTCGGTGGCGCGATAGCCCGGTGTTTCTTCGTTCGCGATGTTCGAAGCGATCACCCGCTGCCTGGCTTGCCGCAAATCCAGCGTGCGATTGAGCAATTGCATGGTGCGATCAATGAGCATCATGGTATATCCCTCCTGTTATCGTATCGTACCTACTCAGGTGTTCAGGCTGAAGGGGTTCAGGCTGAAGTGTTCGGAACTTCGACCTCAGGCTGAACCCCTTCAGCCTATCTGCCTAAACAGTCACATCTGCCGATCGGCAAAGAGTGCCGACTGTTTCCTGCCCACGCCATGGTGGATGGCCGGATTATGCAGAGTCCTGGCAACTTACCCCTCGATATTCTCGAAGCTTGTTACGTAACGTACGGATGCTGATCCCGAGTTCTTTCGCAGCATGAGTACGATTCTCCCTCACGCGTGTGAGGGTCTGAAAAATCAGTTCCCGCTCCATCTCCCATAGCGAACCGTTTCCAGAAGGCAGCGGTACGGATGAGACTGGAGCAGGAGGCACCGGCTGGCCTCCGGACTCCACCAGCAAGTGGCCGGGAAGGATCGGCTCCTTCCCGGCTAAGAGCACGGCACGTTCTATGACGTTTTGCAGTTCACGCACGTTCCCTTTCCATCGTCTGCCCTGGAGCATCGAGTAGGCCTCCGCCGACATTGTCGGCAACGGAAGGCTGTTGCGCGCCGCGGAGACTGCCACGAAATGCCTCGCGAGCAGCGGAATGTCCGCGGGCCGATCCCGCAACGGAGGGACCGTGATGGGGAATACATTCAACCGGTAATACAAGTCTTCCCGAAACCGCCCCTGCTCCACTTCCTGGTAGAGCGATCGGTTGGTCGTCGCAATAACCCGAATATTCACGGGTACGGGATCCCTCCCTCCAACTCGATCCACTTCCCGCTCCTGAATTACACGGAGTAGCTTCGCCTGCAGCCCCATGTTCATTTCGCTGATTTCATCCAGCAACAACGTTCCGGAATGCGCCATCTCAAACTTGCCGATTTTCTTCATGATGGCTCCGGTAAATGCGCCGCGCTCATGGCCGAACAGTTCACTCTCTAGCAGTCCGTCCGGTAACGCTGCGCAATTCACGGCAATAAACGGTCGGTGTGCACGGGGGCTCCTACTATGAATAAAGCGGGCCAGCAGCTCTTTCCCTGTGCCGCTTTCTCCATTAATTAGGATCGTGGCTTGACTCGCGGCGACCCCCTCAATGGTACTGAGCAGGCGGGCCATGCCAGGGTCTTGAGTCAGGATAGACCGTTGGTCGATCGGCGCAAGAGATGCCGCCGAGGCATCAACGCCACGCGCTTTCAGGTTGGCGATCACTCGCTCGAACAAGTCGGTAGAGAATGGCTTGAGAATGTAATCGCTCGCCCCATATTTCATCGCCTCTACGGCGGTCTCCACCGTTCCATAGGCGGTCATTAAGACCATCAGCGTCTGTGGCGAGCGACGTTTGATCTCCTTGATCAAATCGAGGCCACCAAGACGCGGCATCTTCAAATCGGTCACCACCAACCAGGGTTTATAACAGCTGACCCGGTCCACGGCGTCAGCGCCATCGAGCGCACCTTGTACCTCATAGCCCAGACGACGGGCCGACTCCATTAAGGCTGTCCGCATGGATGGATCGTCATCGACGATCAAGATTCGCTCGGTTTGCGCAGGAACGTCCGTCGCAAGGCCTACTGTGTCCTGTTCGCTCATGCGGAAGTCTCCTCTTCAACGAAGTGGCTCTCGCCGATCATGGCAGAGGCACCGGCCCCGTCTCCACGATCAGAATCAGACGGCTGTGGCGTCTCGACACGATCCGCTTCCCGACGATGGGGAAGCACGATCGTAAATGTCGTACCGCGCCCTTCAACGCTCTCCACATCGATCCGGCCCCGATGCGCTTCGATAATTGCATGGACGATGGCCAGCCCTAACCCGGTACCTTCGTCCCTCGTGGTGAAA
>CAZGYZ010000307.1:0-3102 GCA_964530675.1 uncultured Nitrospira sp.
ACGCTGATGAGAAACAGCAAGGCGAGGATGAGCCAGCGGATCCGTGAGGGGCGAGTCGTGAGTGTCTTCACAAGGTTGTGTCGTGCGGTCTGTCCATGGGGATGTCGGTGGCGGATTATACAGACTCTCGGCGCGGGTCACTACCAGCCCGCATTATTCTCCATCACCGAGTTCCACGTCGCTCGCAACGGGGCGCTCCTCTTTGCAGGCAAAGCGGCTGCTTCGCCTTTTCCGGTAAGGGCTCGATGCGCGTGATCGCAAAACCTTGCATGCCTAGAAGAGACATGACAGACTGAGTCCACACCCGGTAGCCGCTCCTTGGGGGCTATGTGATCAGGGGGTGGTCGTGAGCCCAAGAGGCCTACGCGATCGGATGCTTCTTGGGTATCTAGGTCCATACTTTCGCGCCAAGCGCGCATTAAAGAGGAACCATGGCTAAGATGAAATCCGCTGAGCTAAAGTCCTTTCTTGAGATTCCGTATGACGAGCTTGAAGAAATGAATCTCAAGGCGGCGCAGCGTGCCGAGAAGGCCAGCGCAAAAGAACTGGAGCAGGAATATACGGCGTGGCTGAAAAAGGAGAAGCATATCAAGGCCGTGACGTTGTGTTTCTCGGATATTGAAGGCCGTCTGCATATGCTCGATTACGACAAGAAGTTCCTTCTGGAGTCGCTGGGAAATCTGACGTTTGACGGATCGTCCATCCGCGGGTTTACGCCGCAACATGAATCGGACCTGCGCCTTGAAGTTGACTGGTCGTCCATCCGCTATTTTCCCGCCGACGTGATTGGGGCAGGGAAGGTGATCTTCTTTGCGTCCGTGTTAAACGGTGATCGTTCGCCGTATCATAGCGACTTCCGTGGCGTGCTGAAATCGTATACGGAGAATCTTAAGAGAAAGCAGGGGATTACTGCCTATGCGGCCTGCGAAATAGAAGGCTTCCTCGTGGACGGACAGAATGCTGAGCAACGCTACGGCGAGGACGGATTTAAGCTCATCTCATCGGGCGGGTACTATCACTCTCTCCCGATGGACACGCTTCGCCAGTTCATTGATAAGTCAGCGGAGGCACAGCGTGCACTGGGCTTCAAGAACGAAAAAGATCATCCAGAGGTCGCGCCCTCGCAGTTCGAAATGAACTTTTCCTATGCGGATGTGGTTCGTGCGGCAGACCTTGTGCAGCTGTACAAACTGATCTGTCGCCAAGCGGCTCGATCCATGGGGCATACGGCGACGTTCCTTCCGAAGCCATTCGTTGGGATCAATGGTTCCGGCATGCATACCAATTTCTCCTTGAGCAAGAACGGGAAGAATATTTTCTACGAGGCGAAGGGGAAAGATGGCCTGTCTGATGTAGCGTGGGACTTCATTCTCAAACTCCTGAATCATGCATCCGAGATTTGTCTCGTGCTGAATTCATCGGTGAATGCCTATCGCCGCCTGGATCCGCATTTTGAAGCACCGAACCAGGTCAAGGTCTCGGCGATCGATCGCGGTTCTATGATCCGCATTCCGATGGCCAACGAAAAGACGGCGCGCATCGAGCTGCGTTCAGTCGCCCCCGATGCCAACCCCTACCTCGTGTTGTACACGATGCTCAAGACTGGCTTTGAAGGGGAGCGCCTGGAAAAGGACGAGACGACACCCGACCCTGTGCGATTCCTTCCGAGTGACATCAATGACGCGATCGCGCTGTTCAAATCGTCGAAGTTTATTGCCGAGATCCTTGGCGAGGACAGCAAGAAAAAGTATGCGAGCTTCAAACAGTTAGTGGCGGATCGTTCTCCTAAAGAGCTCGGGACGAGGGTGAAGGCTTCTGAAGTGCTCTTTCACCACGAAGTCACAAACCAACTGCTCTGGAACCAGTTCTAGCAGGCTGTTCAGAAAGGCCGTCCAGCAAGGCCGCAGCAAGCGAAGAGGCGAATCGTACTCGCTGCCGTACGTTGAGCCTCTGAGCGCTGCGAGAACGCCGCTGGCGGACTTTATCAACAGCCCCTGCTAGCCAACATTGGAGCCAGCTCTAGTAATCAACCTACCAGGCTAGCTCATTCTGCCCCCTTTTCCTGCCCCATCTCTTGATCGGTCATTCAATAGGCCTGCATCATCTGACGCGCGGTCACAGCGATATTGACGCGGTGGATATAGGTCACGACGCTGATGAGAAACAGCAAGGCGAGGATGAGCCAGCGTATCCGTGAGGGGCGAGAAGTCAGTGTCTTCACAAGGTTGTGTCGTGCGGTCTATCCATCGGGATGCCGGTGCCGGATTATACAGACTCCCGGCTCGCGTGACACTTGATGAGTGAGGGAAAGCCAAATTGGTCTACTGTGCTCTAGGAACAGAGGAGGGGATGAAGGCTGATGATCTTCTGTGCTCGCGCAACGCGCGGTCGCGGACTCCCCTTGTTGGACGCGCGCAGTGGAAGATCAATCAGCCCCCATCCCCTGAGGAGAGAACAAGCGAGCTTGGATGGACGATTGGTGATACCGGTCATTCAGGAAATGCAGCGCAGCCTTAGCGTCATACTTGGTATAGAGGGGAACATCAATGCTGGTTCGCGCCAGCGCCAGGCGAAAGAGTTCGCACTCGCCGGGGTTGCTTCGATCAAGAGAATGGAGGGTGCGTCACCATTATATAAGGGGGACATCAGCAGGGATTGTGCTGGGATAGAAGATGAATATATGAATGACTAAATGGCAAGTAATAGTAGCTAGTTATGACATAAAATGTAATGTGATTAATTATGTAATAGAGGACAGGGGAATGGGGGGGGGAATTCCAGAGGGGAATGGAAAAATTCCAGAGTGCCATAAGAGCGGGTCCTGTCGCTAACCAGCCCGGCCAGCTTCGCACCCCGCCCGGTTTAGGAGAAGAGAGGTAACCCGTTAGTCTCCTTTGCTTGCGCAATGCGCGCCCTCGGAAGGGTGAGGAAGGGAGCGGTCAGGTGCCTACGTTGCTCGCAGAACGCGCAGGATGAAGCTGTGCTCGTCCGATGCGCGCAGTCGAGGGCAGCCTTGGCCACTCCCCTAAAGAGAGGAAGAGGGAATTTAAGATCCTCGTTGAACGCGCGCAGTTGGAGACCAATCAGCCCACCCATTATTAT
>CAZGYZ010000308.1:0-1643 GCA_964530675.1 uncultured Nitrospira sp.
CATCTGTTGTGACCACGAGGAGCCCTGACGCAAAACATTCAAGGATGGACGCCGGCATGTTATCGATGTTGTTCGTGTTCAAATAAATATCGGACGCATCATACAACTCCGGCATTCTCTCGAATGGGACCGCGCCGATGAACTCGACGCCCCGCACCTGTAAGTCTTTTGCAAGTTGTTCCAACTCAGGGCGCTGCGACCCGTCGGCGGCTATGGTTAGACGCGCTTGAGGACAGTGTTCCTGAACAAGTTGAAAGGCACGGAGTGCGCAGCCTATGTTGTAGAGCGGTTCCAATGAGCGGCTGCAAAGAAAGACCGGACGGACCGGGACTCGTTCGCGAAATTGAAACCGCTCAAGTTCCACGATATTGGAGATGGTCTGGGCGTAGAGTCCGTATCGAGCAAAGACATCAACAAGATAACCTGAAGGAGCCACAATCGCGTCGGCCATCTTCATGACTGGAACAGTGGTGCGAGGCCAGTTTTGCAAATGATCTTCCGCCTCTCCACTACGATAGTTGAGGATGACTTTTTTTCCATAGAGCTTGCCGATCATGATCGCCGGAGCGACTGAGAACAGATACGAATAATACGATGCTGAAAAGATATGGATCAGATCGTAACGGTGGAGACGCGCAGCCAGAATAGTCCAATACATGAGCGTCGTGATGAACGTACGGATATACTTGATCCGTTGCAGCCACAGAAATGGTCGCGGCAACCTGGGATCATGCGGAATAAAATCCACCTGCAGTGACGCCTCAGCTTGAAACGCGGTAAGTAACCGAACCGCCTGACGCGATTGGCCGCCTATGAATTCCAGCGAAGGAGCCAGAAGACAGATCTTGATTCGGTTCTTGCTGGTCAATGACATCTCGCTCTTACCTGGTGACAAATGAGCTCCGCCCATGCAATTCGTCATACAGCTGCTCGACAGCTGCGACCATCTTGCCCATTCCGAACCGCTCACAGATAAATCGGTACCCATTCGTTGCCAAGGCTTCCCTATGTCTGTCATCGCTCAACACTGCGATGAGTTTCTCCGCCAGCTTTTCTGCATCCGCAGGGGGAACCAAATGCCCGGTAATTCCGTCTGCAACTAGTTCAGAAATGCCGCCGACAGCCGTCGCAACCACCGCGACACGAGTCGCCATAGCCTCCATGACCGTATTGGGCATTCCCTCATGGAGGGAAGCCAACACCACCATCTCAAAAGCAGGCATGAGATCGGCTGCATCTGTCCGATGACCCAGAAGATGGACATTCGAGTCAACTTTCAATGTTCGTGCTTCCTCTTTAATCTCTTCCCGTAGGGGTCCTTCACCGATAAGGAGCAGGTGCACGTCCGGATACGCTTGTAGAACCTTGACCATAGCCCCCAGAAGATACCGATGGCCCTTCACAGGACGAAGATTGCCGACAGCGCTAATAAATCTAGCCTCAGAACCCAGGCCAAGCTCCCGGCATAGGCTTGCATGGAGAACCGCCCGTCGTCCGTCATCCGCCGTTTCAATTTTTGCATCGATGCCATTTCTGACAACCACGACTCTATCGGCGACAGCGCTTCCGGAAGCGATCACATGGTCACGTATGGACTCAGCGTTCACCAGAACACGGTCTGCGAGCCTGTTCATGACATAGCG
>CAZGYZ010000308.1:1743-3079 GCA_964530675.1 uncultured Nitrospira sp.
CCGCTGCGCAGAACGGCCAAACGGATGTCGAACCGTGAACGATCCACCCGTTTCAATAGTTCGACAGCCTGGCGCTCGGTTCCCCCTATATCGAAATTATTGATCAAATGAAGGATCCTGGGCCGCACCGCTTCCCTGGCGGCAACAAGCCTCATCGGAGCAGATACACGGTTTAGACGGGCGCTCCTCACGAGATATGCCCCTCTCTTACGATCGAAGTTGAAGAAGGCAGGGACGTGAGACGCACATGCTTGACTCCGGAAAAATGAATAGCCGGTTCACGATCGATGAATGTCCGATACCACAATTCCAATACAAGCAATTGCCATAGATGGCGGGAATTGTCCCTTCTCCCCTCTTGATGCTCCCGGAATATTCTCTTCACCGCACGTTCATCAAAAAGCCCGCGAGAACGGGTTGTGCCGTCCATCAGGATATCGCTCACCATGTCTTTCAATTCACGCTTGAACCATGTGGCTATCGGAACGGAAAATCCGTGCTTTTTCCGGCCAATGATCTCTTCGGGAACTAACCCTCTCACGGCTTCCTTCAGAATAAATTTTGTCTGGCGCCCGTTCAGTTTGAATTGAGCGGGTATCGTTTGCACAAACTCGATGAGCAGGTGGTCAAGCAAGGGAGATCGAGTCTCAAGAGAATTCGCCATGCTCATTCTGTCGACCTTCGTGAGAATATCGCCAGGCAAGTATGTCTTGCTGTCCAGATAGAGCAGGGAATCAATCCTCTCGCCCGACTTCGGAATGCGCATCATGGCCGTCATGTCCTGATAGAAATCAAAATCTCGAACAGCTGCAGCCACGTCCCTCGACAGCACATCGTGCAAACCTTCACTGTTAAACAGGCACATGCCTTCTACATACCGGGAATTCGCATCTAAGGAGAGATGGTGAAGATACCTTTTCCCGTACGTGCCGACGGGAAGCCGGCGACTCAGCAAACCGGCTCCCCTTCGGATGGCAGACGGCAGGAAGTCATAGGCCTGTTTCGTACGATCCCTTTGATACCGTTCATAGCCCGCAAACACCTCATCGCCGCCATCTCCCGAAAGCGCAACCGTCACATGCTCTCGCGCCATTTTTGACACAAGGTAGGTCGGTATACTCGAGACGTCGGCGAACGGCTCGTCATGATGCCAGACGATTTCCTCTGCAATCCGGCAGATATCCGGTGAAACCACAAATTCATGATGATCGGTTTCAAATTTTTTTGCGGTAATGCGCGCATACTCCAGCTCGTCGTGACTCCCCTCGGTAAACCCGATCGAAAACGTCTTCACCGGCTGAGTCATATGTCGAGCCATCATCCCTACGACCGTGCT
>CAZGYZ010000309.1:0-3069 GCA_964530675.1 uncultured Nitrospira sp.
GCGCAGAGTCCGAGGATGATCCCTCCGGCCGTGCCGACATTCCAGGGATCGGTCAGCCCCCATTTAACCCACCATCGTGACCGAGGCGTCCCCTGCTCGACCGTCGCCTGTTCGGCATCGCGCCGAAAGATCGCGCCTGGGTGAACCTCTCGAATCTTCAACAGGGGCCAGAGAGTAAACAGCAGCGTCGACAGCAGTCCCAGCGCGGCCCCTTTCAGTAAGGGCCAAACCGAGTACCACGACAATTCCGAGGAAACGCCTAACTGATCGAGAATGTCTGACGCAAAAAGAGCAGCCGCGAGGGGGGGCAGGCCCCGTTGAAGCGCAATTCCTAGCAAGATGCCGGCGAGGCTCCCGATACATCCCAGGAAGATCGCTTGCACCACGTAGGTCGAGACGACCGTGGCCGAATCGGCGCCGACCGCTTTCAAGATGGCGATCGTCCGTAATTTGTCCCGCAAGAACGCATGAATCGAGGTTCCAACCCCCAGTCCACCAATGAACAGTGCGGTGAGGCCGATCAGCCCGAGATAACGGGAGAGTTGTTCGAGGAATTGTCTCAACTGTGACTGGGATGTGCGATAGCTGGATACACGTGCGGAATCTGCCTCCAGCCGATCTCGCAGCTCGGTGCGCAACGGTTCAAGCGGCACATCGGCAGCGATCTTTACCAGATACCGTTCCCGCACCCGGCTTCCGGGTTTAATCAGATCTGCTGCCCGTAATCCCTCCTGCGCAATCATGACCCTTGGACCCAAGGTGAAGGCATTGGCCATTCGATCCGGCTCGGTCCGCACGAGGCCGGTGATCAGGAACATGGCTTGACCGATCTTCAATCGATCCCCGACCGAGAGGCCCATCCGAATCAGCAGCGACTCCTGCACCACTGCGCCAAAACAGGAGTATCCGCCGCAGCGATTTTTATCCGGGTGGAGCAGGACATCGAGCGGTTGCGCTGGGTCGAGTCTGATCGACCCGTAGAGGGGGTATGCCGATTCCACCGCTTTGAGTTCAATGATCTGGGTCGATTGGGTTGCAGTTGGCACAAAAGTCGTGCGTGCAGCCATGGCGACAAGTTCGCTCACATGGGTCAAGACCATATCCCGTTCACTCAGCGAGTTCAGCACTGCCTGTCCCGGGATGCTCAGGGGGCGAGTCAGACGAATTTCGAGATCGCCGCCTAACAGGCCCCGCGCTTCTTTCGTGACGGCCTGTTCCATATTCGCGCCAAAGAGGGACACTCCGACCAAGGCCCCGACACCGATCGCGATACAGGCGAAGAAATAGAGGAAGTGCCGCCAGGCTCCCCTGGTTTCACGCCAGGCCATTTTCAGGATGAAGCGAATCACCGGAACGACCCTGCGCCCCGATGGTTCGGGTCGGTGAGGGTATCGGATTCGATGCGGCCGTCGCGCAAAGCAATCACACGCTCCATCGAAGAGGCCATAGTGAGATCGTGTGTGACGAGGACTAGGGTGGTGCCAAAATCCCGATGGAGAGAGTGAAGCAGCAGCATCACTTGCTGGCCCGTGGTCGAATCCAGGTTTCCTGTCGGCTCGTCGGCCAACAGAATCGGTGGGTGGCAGGCGAAGGCTCTGGCCACCGCCACCCGTTGCTGCTCGCCTCCCGACAGTTGGACGGGATAATGATGCAGTCGATCTCCCAGGCCGACTGTCTGCAACAGTTCCGTCGCGCGAGCCTGCGCTGTGGACATCCCTGACAACTCCAGCGGCACCAGGACGTTTTCCAGGGCGGTCAGGGTGGGAATCAGATGGAAGGATTGGAAGATGTAGCCGATGTGATCGCGACGAAAGCGCGCCAACCCACTTTCACGCATCGTTGAGATCTCTACGCCGTTCAATGTGATAGAGCCGGAGGTCGGGCGATCTAGTCCCGCAATGAGGCCCAGCAAAGTGGACTTTCCGCTTCCTGAAGGGCCGACGATGGCCACCCGCTGTTTATCGGGAATCTCAAGCGTGACATCGTTGAGGATCGTGATCTGATGGCCGCCGCCGGACAAGCGCATTGTCAGATGAGAGAGGGAAATCATGTTGTCGGTCACGCTCCCGCAATATTGTTGAGGTGCAGAGTATATTATACTGGATGATGATGCGCCGCTCATGGATTCTCACAAAACTATTTTTCTGCCTCTTCTTGATCCTCCTCTGCGGGTACGACCGTAATGATGCCACCGCCTCTCAACTCCCGTCGTCGAGCCCTCCGCGCGAAGCTGTGGGCCCAAGGCCCGTCTCTGCCGAACGCCCCAGCATCGTTGCCTTCGGCGACAGCCTGACGGCAGGCTTAGGTGTGCGACAGGATGAGTCCTATCCCGCGCGCCTGCAACGGACGTTGGATGCAGCAGGCTATGGCTATCGAGTCGTGAACGCGGGAGTCAGCGGTGAGACGACAGCCGGCGGAGCCAGAAGGGTCTCTTGGGTTCTGAAGAACAAGCCGGCAATCGTCATTCTGGAACTCGGTGGCAACGATGGACTTCGTGGTCTCAGTCTGCAGGAAACGAAAGCCAACCTCGAACGAATCATTCAGCAACTTCAACAGGCCTCGGTCACTGTCGTATTGGCGGGGATGAAGCTCCCTCCGAATTATGGAAAGGACTATACCAATGGGTTTGAATCGCTCTACCAGGCTTTAGCGAAACAGTATCGCCTGACGCTGATTCCATTTTTTCTCGACGGGGTGGCAGGCTCGTCCTTGCTCAACCAGGCCGACGGCATTCATCCGACCGGCGAAGGCTATCGCATTGTCGTTGAGAAGATCTTCCCAACGCTTGAGCCGCTGCTGGAGCGAAAACGGTAAGCGTGATTCATGGAGTGGGGGCAGGGCAGGGAGGTTCCCTGCCCTGCCGTATTCCTGCTGGCCCCAGACATATCCGTGCTTATGCCTTGGGCCCGCAAGCTACTTCTTTTTGCCTTTCGGTTTCTGCGCGGCTTGCTCGGCATGAGCCAACGATTCCTCTGCATGCTTCAGCGATTCCTTGGCATGCTCGAGCGCTTCCTTCGCGTGGGCATCGGTGCTCCCTTTTATGGCTTCTTCCAGATGCGTGATGGCTTC
>CAZGYZ010000310.1:0-3063 GCA_964530675.1 uncultured Nitrospira sp.
CAGGTGAAGTCGTAGGCATTGAGTTGCTGGACCACATCATCTTCAACAGGACTGGGTACTTCAGTTTCCTGGAAGACGGAAAACTGTAGGGCGATATCAAAAACAAAGAGGTCAGACCCCCAGACCCCTTAATCTCACTCTCATGGCTATGCACAATCCTCCCCATCCCGGTGAGTTCATTATCCAGGCCTATCTGGATCCCAACAATCTGAGCGGCCGCGAACTGGCCGGGAAGCTCGGTGTGGCTGCTTCAACGCTGAATCGCATTCTTACTGGTACGAGCCGTATCAGCCCTGACATGGCGCTACGCCTTTCCAGGGCGCTTGGCCGTTCTCCGGAGAGTTGGCTTGCCATGCAGTGCAACTACGATCTCTGGCAAGCCAAGCAGCATGTGAAGCTCGGCAAGGTCGGGAAAATCCGGCTAACAGCGGCCTAAGAGGCGCTTCGAGGCGGACAGGGTGAAACGTTGCGGAGGTTCCTTCTACTCGCTTGGCTCGCGCACTCGAGGATCGACCAGGCTACCCTTGAAAATGAAATTGAGGATTAGGATAACGTGCAGAGTGGAGACCATGCCAGCTGACTCGCTTGACTGTCAGGAAATCTGGTACACCTGCCCAACCGAGGGCGGAGCGATGACTTTGCTGAGAAAGTTTTCACGCACTTGTTCGAGATGCCGCATAGCCTCGGTTGAGTAATAGGCCTCCCCACATTCGTCGCACACCTCCGCTTCTACCGGCACCATGAGGTGGTCGGTTCCGATTCGAAGTTCCGCCTGGACTGTTCCCGATTTGACCGTGCCTCTCTTACAAATGACGCAGTGCATTAGCGCTTCCTCCTTCGCAAGTCCTTGTCCCATCGGTTTGGGTCCGGCTGGTAGGTCGTGATCACGATTAATCGGTCCTCAGTGGTAACTGGTGCACAGACAAGATGGAGTGGCCTTCCAGATCGCGTATATCCCAAAATAAGGCAGCTCGCATACGGGGTATCGTCAAGGTACTGTTCGATGATCTCACCGGTTTCGATAATCTGCAAGACTTCTTCGACGTGAATACGGCCCAAAGGCTCTTCGTCCATCTCCTTTCGAGCGTGGTCCGTGAATCGGCAGTTAGCCGCACATCGACGAACTTCAGCCTCATTCATCTATCCGTCGTTCCTGTTCTGGTTCGGAAACGTCAACGGTGTAAGCTTATAAGACAGAGCATAGATTGAGTCAATGGCAACAGGCCTTCGAGAAGGGTCGTTTCTGAGCGTGAGACGGCTGTAGGGTCAGCCATTGCAGCGAAGTGGGGTGGGTTCGGAGGGGTGGAGAGCTCCACCAATGACTCTATAGTATGATGAGAAGGCACTAGATGCTCTCCTGCGCTCGCGGAAGGCGCACGATAAGAATGTGGTCGTTCGACGCGCGCGCTCGAGGATCGATCAGGCCACCCTTGAAAAAGAAACGAGGAATTGGAAAGATGCGCGCTGTGCGATCATTCCATCCACTCCTTAATGATGAAGGTGAAACTATTTGCATGATCAGTGCTCGTTTGGTAACGAGGCAGGAAAGGAAAATCTATGAAGAGGGGGAGTCGTAAAGCAGGCGACGAACTGCGGCCGGAATACAGGCGGTCGGACTTCGGCAAGCGCGTGCGCGGGAAGTATGCTGCTCGGGCCGCCAGGGAGACAAATGTTGTCGTCCTCGAACCCGAGCTCGCCGAAGCGTTTCCGAATGCTAAGGCGGTCAACGAGGCGTTACGAGGACTTCTGGATGTCGCTGCGACCACCGCACGTCTAACCCGTCGCTCAACCGGACGGGCCAAACAGCAACGCGCCGGTTAGGCCTCAGAATTTGCGCCATCTGGCGGACGGGATCGGTGGAGTTTGACTCCCCGGAAACCCCTGTGGTACCGTTCAACCTCTCTATATTCGCCAAGTTACAAGGGGCTCCCGTTATGGCGGTTGAAAAAGATCTGAAGGCCATTCTTGGCAAATTGAAGTATTCAGACGACGCCAAAGTGCTCGCACAAATCTCGGAAAATACCAAACTGGTTCATACTCGCATGGCCGGCATCAAGCACAAGCTGGTTGTCATGAGTGGAAAGGGCGGCGTGGGCAAGAGCATGACCACGGTCAATTTGGCACTAGCCTTTGCGCGGCAGGGCGCGAAGGTCGGACTCTTGGACGTGGATCTGAACGGACCCTGTGTGCCTCGCATGTTGGGTATGCATGGCCAGTCCTTGACCATGGGGCCTGCGGGGGCGATTCCTCCGGTTGGGCCGCTCGGAGTGAAAGTCGCATCGATGGACTTCTTCTTAGATGATGCCTCGCCGGTGCGTTGGAAGGGGCCTATGGATGTCAGCCCGGTGTGGTTGGGGCTGATGGAAATGAATGTCATTCGAGAATTCCTGGCCGATGTCGTCTGGGGCGAACTCGATTATCTGCTGGTCGATCTGCCTCCGGGGGCTGCGGCGGACAAGCCGCCGGTCATCGCCGGGTTTATTCCGGACCTGGCGGGAGCGATTGTCGTTACGACGCCATCAGAAGTGGCATCGGATGTGGTGCAGAAGTCGGTCACCTATGCCCGCGACATAGGTATCAAGGTCATGGGCATGGTCGAGAATATGAGCGAGT
Source organism: uncultured Nitrospira sp. (assembly GCA_964530675.1). GTDB lineage: Bacteria > Nitrospirota > Nitrospiria > Nitrospirales > Nitrospiraceae > Palsa-1315. The sequence goes on from CAZGYZ010000310.1 coordinate 2,614, forward strand.
ATCGCTGTCCTTCTTGTGGTGAAGTGAACGAGTTGTTCGAAGGCAACACCGAGGCGATGTGTGAGATGCTGGATTTACCGTTGCTTGGACGAATTCCTTTCGACCGAAAACTCGCGCGCACGTTCGACAAGGGAGAGCCATTGCTCGACGAAACCTATCCGACGATTCAACGCTACCAAGAAATTGCCGGGCGCATCAGGACGCTCATCGATTACAAGAAGGTGCTCGCCGATAAGCTGTGATGTCACGTACCAAAGAGGAGACCCCATGAAATTCGTGTGTCTCAATTGTGAAACCTACATGAACTTTGAGAAGGTGGAGAAGCCTGGGGAGGACACGCTCGGCGTATTCTTCGGCTGTCCCTCTTGCAATGCCAAGTTCTCGATGGTGACGAATCCAGGCGAAACCCAGATGGTCAGTTCTCTCGGGGTGAAGCTGGGTGGGCGTACC
>CAZGYZ010000311.1:0-3054 GCA_964530675.1 uncultured Nitrospira sp.
TTGGGAAACCACGGAATGAACGAACTCGTCGTCCGTTGGTACTCTCGATAGTCCTCGCCCCGGCTCACGAGGGTCTGGCGCTCCGTCCAGGGAATGCCCGTGACTTTCAGGAGCGCCCACCCCATCCCAACCGGTCCGATCCAGGTCAGGAGCCATCCCGGCGTGCTCACCCCCATGACGACATACGCCCACCAGTGCAGCCATTCAAAGAAATAATTCGGATGGCGGGAGTATCGCCACAATCCATCGCGACAGACCCGGTCGCGGTTCCACGCCTTGGATCGGAATTGCGCGAGCTGCCAGTCGGCGAATCCTTCTCCGACGACGGCGGCGAGCCAGACCAGGAATCCCGCCACCTCCCAGAGACTGAACGGAGGGAAACCCTTCTGCATGAGCACGAGAAAGGGTAGCGAGAACAGCGCCACGGCAGCGGCTTGCAGCTGGAAGTAACCGAATATTACGATCCGCTCGTTCGATCCCCACTCACGACGGAGATGCTGATAGCGCGCATCCTCATCCTTCCCGATCACGCGATTCAGCAGGATATAGAGGCCCAGTCTTAGGCCATAGAAGGCTGCCATCAATACCAGTAGGATTTTCCGTTCGAAATCGCCCGTCGTACTCCAGGCATACCAGGCCACCGCGCTCACCAGGCCGATACACCAGCCCACATCCACAATCGCGGCATTTCTCGTCCAACGATCCAGCAGCCACAAGACCAGCATCACGCTGGCCATCACCGCATACACAACCACCAGCGCCGTGAGGGGATCCAATGCACTCATGAGTCCTTCAGTTTCCTAGGAGGCTGTTGAACACGTCCGCCCACGGCGTTCTCGCCTGGACACATGTTCCATGACGGCCTAGTCGTTCCATATAACCGTTCGCACTGCAGATCACACCCTCATGGTGAGGTTCATGAAAGACTTTGCCGCTTTCGAAAAATGGCTGGCTACAGGCAAATGATTTTACACCATTATCATATGAGTAGAGAGACTCCCATGCGGCAGTGGCCGGGTCACGCGCAGAGGTTTGCAGCAAAGCGTCGAACTGTGATTGCCCGTCTTATGGCTCCCGCCCAGATCGCCGAGGCGCACAAGCTGGCGCGAGAGTGGAAACCAAAGACCCCGTCAGTTCCTCGCTGAGCCACGCAGCACCAACACGCTCCTGCCGATCAATCCACCATTCCCCAAGTGCCCCGCCTTGCGTTTTGATCGTCCCCCCTCCTACAATATGCCACCCCGCGAGGCCCCCATGTCCCTCTTAATTCGCCCATCCCGTCGCTTTTCGCTGATCTCCTTTACAGGTTTCATGGCAGTCATCGCACTCCTAGTGCTGAGTAGTGGACTGGCGTATGCGGAGTGGGTGGCCATTGGCTACTCCGAAAATCTTGGTGGTTATACTGTATACGTCGATCCAGACACCATTCGCCGCAAAGGGGATCATCAGGTGAAGGTGTGGGCCTTGACCGACTACACGACCATGCAAACCGTAGGGGGCCGCTCCTTTCTGTCTAGCAAGGCGCAAAACGAATTCGACTGTGCAGAAGAACTCCAACATGAGCTTGCGGTGACGTGGTTCTCTGGCAATATGGGAAACGGTATTGGGGTATGGCACAGCTCCAACAAAACCGAGTGGAGACCAGCTGCACCAGGGAGTGTTGGTGAAGGTGTGTGGAAATATACGTGCGGCTGCGCAATCGCTCCTTGCCTCACCCCACCGTTGACGTAGACAAGGTTACGCCATGAGCGACGACCGTCCCACACGCGACAGCGTGCCCATAGAGGAAGCGACCGGCTCTAACCTGTGGAAGATTAGAAAGACATCATGATCGAATGGGTTCCGTACAACGATCACAATATTAAAGTTTGCTCCCAAAGCCTCGTGGATACCCGCTGGTTGCCTCTGGCCCTCATATCGAAATCAGTTGGCACTCAAGAACAGCTCACGACAGTAAATGGTGAATCGACTGAAATCTGCAAGAGTTGTAAAGAGGCTGATAGTGTTGCCCTGAGGAAAGCCAAGCGATGGATCGATCAGAATCGCTAATTCAAACCGAATTCCTACTGAAACTTTCTTCTGAGCGGCCGTAAACAAGCGCACGGTCGGATTATTGCGAAGCTGAAGTACATCATCAAACTCACACCGGACAGAGGAGGATGACATGAAGAAACTGCTTATATTGGGTTTCGGTGTAGCCCTCGGGTTCACGATGGTCTGTGGTGGTATGGCTGCCGCCAAGGAGGGGAAAGAGTCCAGCACTGTGAAAGATGTAAAGTCATTGCCCCAACAAGAGCAAGTGAAGTTGGCGCTGAGCGCCGCGCCGGCACACCTCGTGACAGAGGTCGGCGTCATGGTTTATGGGACCGACGGCAAACTGACGGAAGCCAGGCCCAGTACCAATGGGTTCACCTGCATTCCCACAGTGATGAACCTGCCGGACCCAGACCCCATGTGCATGGATGCTGCCGTCCATCAATGGATGACGGACCTCATGAATAACGCTCCCAAACCCACCAACACGGTCCCCGGCATTGCCTATATGGCTCGCGGAGGTTCGCACTTCGAGAAGGATGGGAAGGTCGTCATGAGCGGGGACGGCGCGAAAGCCGTGAAGGAGCCACCGCACTGGATGATTATGTGGCCGTTTGAGTCCGCGACGACGAAACTGCCCACCACTCCTAATCCATCAGGAAGCTACATCATGTTTGACGGAACGCCCTATGCCCACTTGATGGTGTATCAGGACCCCAAGAAGATGAAATAGGCTAGCCGCTGACATGACCTTCCCGATGATGGTAAGCAAGGGCCGCGTACTCCTGTGGAGCGCGGCCTTTGTATAATTATGGGCGGCCCCTGCTCACGCCGCCGACTTCTCGGATCATGTCGTCTCCATCCTCGACGGCGACACCATCGAAGTCCTGCATCACCAACACCCCGAACGCATCCGGCTCAGCGGCATCTACTGTCCGGAGAAGGATCAAGCGTTCGGCACACGAGTGAAAGGCTGTGCAGGGATGGCGCAGGTCCTCGTGGCTATCGAGGCCGAGCACG
>CAZGYZ010000312.1:0-3052 GCA_964530675.1 uncultured Nitrospira sp.
CTAACACCTCACCCTTTACCCCTTACCAGCTTTAGTCTTGGAAAATCTTCGGTTCAGAGTACGGCGCCTCCGCCGGAATCTTTGATTGAGCATAGCGCTTATAAAACATCAGCACATCTCGTACCGACACCACCCCGACAATTTCGCCTGCTTGAGTCACAGCAAGATGCCGCACGCCTAAGTCAGCCATCATGTCCTGCGCGTCATCAACCGTCTGACTGCCTTCAATCGTACAAATGGGTGTCGTCATGATCTTCTCAACGGTCATCTTGCTAAGAGGCTTATTGGACGAGACGGCGCGTCTGACGATATCCGTATCCGTGACGATCCCGATCAGCTTCTTCCCCTTCTTCACAAACAGCGACCCGACCCGCGCAGTCTTCATTTTCTTGGCTGCACTCACAATCGATACGGCAGGCCCCACGGTCTTGGGCTGTTTGCTCATAATTTTCGCCACGGTGGACATACTTCCCTCCCTTTTATTGCTGGTGTACGTAATAGAAACAGTTCGGCCTGCTTTCCTCACACAGTCAGAACTATCTTCCCGAAAAACTTTCTGCTCAGCATCTGTTCCTGAGCCGCGCGCGCCTCTTGTAATGGATAGGTCTGGTCGATCACCGCGATCAGCCGGCCTTGCCCCATCAGCTCCGCCGCCTTCACCAATTCCGCGCGCGTGCCCATATAAGACCCTTTGATCGTCAACTGGTGCGCAAAGACATACCGAAGATTCAGCGTCACGTCGCCCCCAGTCGTTGCGCCACAGGTAATCAGACGCCCTCCTTTCCCCAATGAATGGAGACAGGTATTCCACACCTCTGGGCCGATATGCTCGATGACGACATCGACGCCGCGCCCTTCAGTCAGCAGCTTCACACGCTCAGCAACATTTTCCTTCGTATGGTTGATGACCGCATCGGCCCCCAGGATCGCGGCTTTGGGAATCTTGTCCTCCGACCCGACAGTCGTCATCACGCGAGCCCCGGCGAGCTTCGCCATTTGGACTGCCATCATCCCGACTCCGCTCCCCGCGCCCATGATCAGCACCGTTTCGCCATGTTGAAGTCCGGCCAGGGCAAACAGCATATGCGATGCGGTCACCGACACGAGAGGAAAGGCCGCAGCTTGGTCAAACGAGAGGTTCTCCGGAATCGGTAGCACATTGCGAAACGGGACTTTCACATATTCCGCATAGCCACCGTGCGTCATGGCGCCGAGCAGCCCGTACGAGCGGCACAGATTGTCTCGCCCTGCCAGACACTGATTACATTTCCAGCAGCTGATGCCCGGCGACACGAAAACACGCTGCCCGACAGTGACGCCTTCGACCCCATTACCGACTTCCTCGACGATCCCCGACACATCCGACCCCGACACATGAGGAAGCGGCATGGGATAAGCCGGATTGCCCTGTCGTATCCAAATGTCGAGATGATTCAGCGCACAGGCCTTGACACGAACCAGCACCTCCTCCGGCCCGATCGTAGGCGTAGGCAGATCCTCGTAGGATAATTTATCCGGTCCACCATGCGCGCGAAACAGTATCGCCTTCATCTTAAGCCTCAGACAAATGTTGAATGTTTAATTTTCAATGCAGAATTGAGGAATATCATTTCCCCTCATTTAACATTCACCATTCAAAATTCATCATTGTCAAAACGTGAGCGTCCCTTCCACCACCATCACACACTGCCCTCCCACCTTGATCGTTTTGATGATATCGTCATCCGACTCGACCCGAACGAAAATTTGTGATGGACGCTCGATCTCATAGCCCTGTTCGACGACAATGTCTGTCGTCGGGGCCACATCCACCACGCCGTTCTGCACCAGATAGGCCCCCAATGCCCCGCTCGCGCTGCCGGTTGCGGGATCTTCAAGAATCCCAATTGAAGGAGCGAACATGCGCGCATGCACGGTCGCCGACGGCTCCACCGTCACCGTCGTGAAAACCATGATGCCGTTCGCGCCAAAACGGCTACAGATGTCCATAATGGCAGAAGCGTTCGGCTGGATCGAGCGAACAGCCGTCAGTGTGCGCACAGGCACGATTAATACTGGTAGTCCCGTGGACACGACCTCGATCGGCCACTTCATGTCGGTGATCGCATACTTGGCCAAGCCCAATGCGCCGGCGATCTTATACACATCCTCCATCGCGTCTACAGGCCCGAGGAACTCTGGCTTAGGCTGCGTCATCACCACACGGATAAGCTCCCCATCTTGTGCATAGAGTTCGACGGGAAAGAGACCGATGTTGCATTCCTGCATCACGCGGGTAATCCCATCGGTAGCGGCAACCAACCCAAGCTGAGCCAATACATAAAATGTCCCCAGCACCGGATGACCGGCAAACGGAATCTCCTGCGTCGGGGTAAATATCCTGAGGCGAACGACCGCCGCCTGGTCCGTCGGAGGCAGCACGAACACGGTCTCGGAAAGGTTCATCTCCCTGGCAATCTGCTGCAGTTGATGGTCGGCGAGGCCGTGCGCGTCGGGAAATACAGCGACCGGATTGCCGCCGAATGGGTCCTCGGTGAACACGTCAGCTTGATAAAACTTCAGCAATCGCTGCTCAGGCATGACCTCTTCCTATGCGCGACGTTGCGGCCTTCCAGCATCTTGAACGTGAGAGTCGGCTGAAAAATCGGCAGAATTGCCGGCATGGTTTGACAGGCGTCCATCTGCTTTGCCAGACTTGCCCCATGACCGATGTGAACCAAGAAGACGTCACCCATGCGCTGGAGATACTGGGACTCACCCTCCCCGTCACTCCTGAAACCCTCGCCCAAACCAGACGAGCATTGCTCCACACTTGGAACCCCGCCCGCTATTCGAATCTGACCAACAACCCCAAGAAATACATGCAGGCCTACAAGAAGGCAGAAGAGATGACCGCACTCATCGAAGCAGCCTATGCCCTACTCTCCGCCGTCCTCGTTCCGGATGATGAAAACGCCATCTAACGGCGTTCTCAGTCGTACGTCTCCCTGCGACGTACCCCAGAGGGTACGCCTCAGTCACCGTACTCCCTGCGGCCTTGTTACATGGCGTT
>CAZGYZ010000313.1:0-3050 GCA_964530675.1 uncultured Nitrospira sp.
AATAAAGACGTTGTGTTCTCCAAATTGCCGACTTGTGAGTAATTGCACCAGCATTACAACGATTTATGGGTAGCAGCCTGCGTGCAGGCTGCGGAAATACTATTGGGGCAGATAAAGTTCAGTATTACTTCGAGGAGTGAGGTTCAGCAGATTCAGGACTTGGAGTCTTGATATTCTTCATGCCAGGCCATCTGGATCGCTTCGAGGATTTTCTCGTTCGATTTCTTGGGATCGTCCTTAAAGTCTGGGAGCGCCACGATCCAGGCGTGCATGTCGGTAAATCGAACGGTGAGTGGGTCAGTCTCAGGATGTTCTTCGACTAAACGGATCGCAATATCCTCAGTATCCTGCCATTTCAGATCCATGCGCAGCCTCCAGAGCTGATAGCAAATGGCGTATGGCGGGATACAGCAAGAGGGATCTTGTTTCTGTTATAAGCCATGGGTCATTTGCTCCCTACTTCCCCGATGTCAACTCAGAGAGCTTCTTGTTCTCCAAGGCTTCTTTCAACGATGTGTCCATCAAGACTTCGGCGAGATGGTGGGTGGCCTTTTCGAGATCGGCCATCTTGGCTCTGATGGCCTTGTGATGTGTCCCGGACTTAGCCGCTTCGACTGCGGCCATCGCGCCTCTGATCGAGGATAACTCTTCCTCTCCCACTAGATGGGCGCCTTGCTTGAGGGCCTTCTCCGTGGCCATGAGGATGGCCTCCGCCTCGGTCCTGCCTTCAATGAGCTGGCGCGCTTTCAAGTCGTCGGAGGCGAACTTGTACGATTCGCCGATCATCCGTTCGACCTCGTCGTCGCTCAACCCGTACGAGGGTTTCACGGCGAGTGATTGGGAGTCACCGGTGCGAACATCTCGCGCCGAGACATTCAGGATTCCGTTCGCATCGATGAGAAACGTGACTTCGATGCGCGGAACACCGGCCGGCAGCGGGGGAACCTTCAATCGAAAGCGGGCCAGACTTCGGTTGTCCTTCACCAGTTCGCGCTCGCCTTGGAGAATATGGATATCCACGCCGGTTTGACCGTCAACATAGGTCGTGAACATTTCCTTGGCACTGGCAGGGATAGTCGTATTGCGCCGTATCAAACTGCTCATCACCCCGCCCATGGTTTCGATGCCAAGAGAGAGGGGCGTCACGTCGAGCAGCAACAGATCGGTCGTTCCGCCACTGAGAATGTCTGCCTGGACTGCCGCGCCGAGCGCGACGACTTCGTCGGGATTCAGCTCGGAATGAGGCTGTTTTCCAAAGAGAGCCTCGACCTGTCGGCGGACCAGTGGCATACGAGTCGATCCTCCAACAAGAACCACCTCATCGATGTCGTTCGGAGTGATGCCGGCGTCTTTCAGGGCGAGACGGCAGGGCCCAAGCGTACGCTCAACCAATCCCATGGTGAGTGATTCGAGTTGATCGCGCGTGAGATCTCTCGAATACCGGCCTTTGCTTTCCGGCAGGTCGATGAGGGCCGTGGTCTTCAGCTCATCGGAGAGTCTGATTTTTGTCTGCTCGGCTTCCAGTCTGATCGCTTGCATATGGTCGGGATAGGCATTCAAGTCGAGACCATGTTTCTCGCGGATTTCCTTGACGAACAGATCTGCGAGCTGGCGGTCGAAGTCATCGCCTCCGAGGTGTGTATCGCCGTTGGTCGCCAGGACTTCAAAGATGCCGTTCTTGAGTTTCAGGATGGAAATATCGAAGGTTCCTCCGCCAAGGTCATAGACGGCAATCGTGCCTTGAGTCTTCTGCTGTAGACCATAGGCCAGCGAGGCAGCGGTCGGTTCATTGATAATGCGTAACACGTCGAGCCCCGCAATCATGCCCGCGTCCTTCGTCGCTTGCCGCTGACTATCGTTGAAATAAGCAGGGACGGTGATGACGGCCTTGGTAATGCTCTCGCCGAGATGTGCCTCGGCCCGTTGCTTCAGCTCCTTCAGGATCATGGCCGAGATCTGTGGCGGCGAATAGGTTTTCTCACCGAGCTTGATCCGGATCACGCCGCCCTGTTCCGTCAGGTGGTAGGGGAAGTAGGCCAGCTCGCCCTGTACGTCTGCAAGGCTCTTTCCCATGAATCGCTTCACGGAATAGACGGTCCGTTCGGGGCTGCGCGTCAAGTGTTCTTTCGCCGAATCGCCGACGATCAGGCCATTGTCGGTCATCGCCACGACCGAGGGAACCATGGTCCGCTCGTTTCGGCCTGGGATGACACGCGGACGTCCCTCCGCCATATAAGCCACGAGTGAATTCGTTGTGCCGAGATCGATGCCGACAATACGTGCCATGGCGGTGATTATCCGATGGTTGAGGCGAGGTCGCTCACGATGTTCTTGACGTAGGTACGGTTAGAGAGATTCTCTCGCATCTGCTTCAGTATTCGGTCGCGCTCGGCCCTCGCCTGGTCGGTCGCCTCACTACGATCTTGGAGCCTGTCCCACTGGACAAAGAGCTGCTGCAGAGCGGCCTCCATGTCTCGCTGTCGCTGTTCGAGCGTGTTCTGCTCGGATTGGAGTTTCGCGCGGAGCGCCGATTCGGTATCTGATGCGTGGCCAGTGGCTCGGTACTCGTTCAAGGTGTCTTGCAGTTCAAGAATCTCTTCAAAGAGGTCGGCGGGAGGAGAATTCCGAATCTCTTTCACCGACCCGGCTTCCAGATCGAGCAGATACTCAGCCCGTTCGATCGGATCCCGGAGCGTCCGGTACGCGGTATTCAACAGGGCGGAATTGCCGAGACTGATGGTTTGCTCGGCCGCGCTCTTGTTCTGATAGAAATCAGGATGGAACGCGCGGCTCAATTCGTAGAACTTGGCTTCCAGCTGGTGCTGATCGATCGTGAGGCGGCGCGGAAAGCCCAGGCAGGTGAAGTAATCGAGTTCTTTCGACACCGGCTGAACCTTGACGCACCGGTCGCAGAAGTACTCACCTGCCATTTCAGACTGGCAGTGCCAGCACATGCTGCGAGCCATCTGCAGCTCACGAGGGCTTGAGCTGTGGCTGTGCTGATGGTCCATCCCGCTACCTCTTCTGACAAGACGGGCATGGCAGCCTGC
>CAZGYZ010000314.1:0-3036 GCA_964530675.1 uncultured Nitrospira sp.
TAAATATGCCATTCCAATCATGAAACCAGCTGTCGCCGCTCACGAACCACTCAACCTCACCGGAGATACGCTCAGCCTCCTGGCCTGGCACATCCCCGACCTCGTCGCCTACCAGCACAACGAAGACGAATGGTGGTTCGCCCCCCTCGATGACAACCTGCCGATTATTCGACTGAATCGAACAGGTCTGGAAATGTTACAGGTAATGAACGGCCACACAACAGTTGGAGCGCTGGTAGAGAAGTACGGGCAACAAGTCTGCGGACCGGACGGACAGCCGGGACAGTGGCACTTGGAACATTGGGCCCTGCCCACTTTCTCCCTCTGTTACTACGGCACAGAGCCCCCGGGTGGCCACCGTCATAAGGCTAAGTGGGATCTGCTCCTCCAACAGATTCGTGAAGGCTGGTCAGGGCAGGAAGGGTTCGAAGGGGAAGAGCATCTGGAAGACTTTCATCACCACGAACTGACCGGGAGCGGCGAAGACGATGGCCACTTCGACCTGATCGAAACCACCGTCTCACATCTCTTCCGGGAACCAAACGACACACTCAACGGCCTGACCTATGGCCGGCTCCTGATGAAGCAATTGCGGAAGCTGGGCTGGTTCACCCCCAAACCTCGTGTCATCGTCGAAGTGGGCGGCGGACTCGGATACCTCGCCCGTGAGTTGGGCAAGGACCTCCTACCGTTTGAAAGGCAGACCATCCGATACATCTCCCTCGACATCACCGAGCCCTTTCTCAGGCTACAAGTTACCCGCGCCAAGGCCGGAGGCTGGAGTGGTATCGGCACCCGCGCTAACGGCGAATGGCTCCCCTTCAAAGACCACTCTGTCGACCTCGTCATCGACAACGAAAATATGGCCGACATGACGCCGGTGAAGTTGACCAGGAAAGAACTCCAAGAGGGAACCGGCAACACACCGCAGCATCAGGAAGCGTTGGATTGGATCAGACGTGTGCGACTGCCGGTGGGCCGGGATCTGCCTGAGGATGTGATCTTCAACCTTGGCCCCTTTCGATTCGTGGCAGAACTATGGCGGGTGCTGAAACCGGGCGGGAGAGCCTTTCTCACTGAGTTCGGAATCGAAGAAGGCTGGCCGGCGCCGGTTAAGCTGCCGGGCCACACAGAATACGAAGTCCAGTACAGCCACTTGCGCCACGCTATCCGCTGGCTAGGTTTTCAAGAGCGCTATCTCACGCTACCCCAGTTCCTCACCATCAAACCGGACAGCAAAGTGCTCTGCACCGGCGCGGCCTATACCATTCAGCGGTTCTGCCAGGCCATGAATAAGCCGTTCATCGTGCGAGCCTACCAGGAGAAAGAGTTGCAGCATGCCCTGGGCGACATGCTCTCGAAACTCCACGGCTGCCACTATCACGACGTAGCAGATCCAGCTTGGTTCGGTCTCCTCGATTTCAAAGTCTTGTTACTCGAAAAACCAGGCGGGAACCCAAAAACCAGCTTCTCGGAGAACAAAGGCTATCGGTGGTACTCACAGAAGTAGGGGCATAGGGATAAAGGGGTAAAGGGATCCAGGGGGTAAGGGGGATGCAATGCCAGCCTCGGAGGCTTTCGGAGGGAGAGCCAGGTCCCAAAACTCCAAGAACTACGGATTCTTTGCGCAACGGAACCCGGTGCCGAAGCCACGGAACGACGGCAAATGGGTCTCCCGATCCGCGGAACGCAGGCCACCCGCACCGCTCCCCCAGGAGCCGCCACGAACCACTTTGGAATCGCCCTTTCGCGGTCCTGGCGGATTCTGCAACGGACCGCTTTTGTAATAGTCCTGGTCATACCAATCGCTGACCCATTCCCAGACATTACCGGCCATGTCATAGATGCCATAGGGACTCTTGCCTGCTTCAAATGTCCCTACCGGCGTTAATGTCCCGTGGTTGCGAAATACCTCTTTCCCCGAGTTCGCGTGAAACCTCGTCGGAGGCTCATTCCCCCAGGGATAGACCCGGCCATCTGTCCCCCGCGCCGCCTTTTCCCACTCCGCCTCGGTCGGCAGGCGCTTGCCGGCCCATTTGCAATATGTAGCCGCATCCGCCCAATCCACATTGGCGACGGGGCGATTCCGGCTCGTCTGTTTGTTCATGAGAGTCCATTCCGGCGGGCTGTCATGGTGTGTGGTTTCCAAGAACCTCGCATATTCCGACACCGCCACTTGGTGCTTATCCATGAAAAAGGCACCTACATAAACTTGGCGCACCGGTTGTTCGTCTGGATCTCCTCCCAAACTCCCCATCGTGAACTCCCCCGCCGGCACCAGTACCATCGACCGGTCTAGAAGAGGAGCCGCCACCGCCATCCCGTTACTCTGTTTGTGCTTCTGCTCAATTTTCTCTCGCAACTGCCGATAGCGGGCCTGTTGTTCGTCATCGAGACCCAGCTTGTTCACAATGTCCAAGGTGTCCTCGGCCTGAGCGAGCATATCGAGTGAGACATTCGGCGCGTTGATGGCCTGTTTCTCTTCGTCCAACAAGCGCCAGATTTTGGCCTTGCGCGCCCGTTGTTTGGCCAAATCGGCCACCGGGGATTTTGCATCGAGATCCAGGGAGGTTTCGTAATGCTCTTCCGCGCAGGCCCAGGCTTTCAGGCCCCGGCAGGCATCGCCGAGATAGAAATGCGCCATGGCATTGGCAGGGCTTTGTTGTAGGCCGCCTTCATAGGCCGCGCGCGCCTCCTGGTACTTTTGTTGTTTCAGGAAATCGTACCCGGCGGCAAACTTCTTGGCAGTCTCGTTAACTGGTTCCGCAGCCATCGTGTGGTGTGCATCAAGCCAGAGCAATGCGGCGAGTGCGAGAATCGTCCTCATGAACCCTCCCCTCTGGCAGAAGAACCGATTAATATCTGTCCTCATAATAGTGTAATGGATAGGAACTATATTCTTCTCGCATCAGAAACACAAACGCACAAGGGGGAAGGAGGGGATGGAGCCTGTTGATCTCCTGTGCTCGCGCAACGCGCGGCCTAGCCCGCATTATTCACGACTGATGGTCAGCGGGGTCCGTGGTCGCCATGGTG
>CAZGYZ010000315.1:0-3033 GCA_964530675.1 uncultured Nitrospira sp.
GGGCCTTCGGAGGCCGCGCGTTGCGCGAGCACAGAAGATCATCAGCCTCCATCCCCACCCCGCTTTCAGCGTGAGTGATCCGGCCCAGGATTCACGATGATCGGCACATTCAACTTATCAGGCACGATGATCGTCTTGGTGTTGGGATTCTCGTACAGTTTATATTTGAGATAGTCCGGCGTGAGTGTTTTCGTGATGATCTCCTGCGCCTGAGACTGACCCTTGGCGCGGATGCGCAGGCTTTCACTCTCGCCTTCGGCGCGAATTTGCAAGGCATCGCCCTCGCCTTTGGCTTGAATTCTGGCGATCTCGGCGTTGCGTTGCGCAATCAGCACCTCAAATTCCTTTTGCTCCTTCTCCTGTTCCTTCGCTTGCTTCTGTTCGATGGATTTCAAGACCATCTGGGGAAATTCGATTTCGGACAAGGCCACACTGTAGACATCCAAATGTCGCCCTTTGAGTGACTCGACCATCACCGCTTCGATCTTGTTGCCGATTTCGCTGCTCCGTTCAGGAAGCGTGACCATCGTGTATTGGGCGACAACCCCTCGCACAGCCGACAGAAACTGCGGACGGACAAGCTGCGCGTACCAATTGTGTCCCACCTCCTGAGCGAGATAATAGATTTCCTCCCCAACTGGACGCATCGTGATGGCCGCATGCAGCGTCACGGAAAGATCGTCGGCGGTCAGGGCATCGACCTTTTCTGTAAAGCTCTGATACCGGACATCGTACTCGAACACACTGTTCCACGGCGCATGCGAATAAAACCCTTCTTTCAGCGGCTCATTCACCAGCCCCGCCGTTAACGGGTTCCACCGCAGTCCTCGCTTCCCTTGGTCGACGGTTGTCCCACAGCCATACATCACCAACAAAATCGGGATCACCAGCATGATCGCACGAGAACGAGTTGTGGGCTTCATAGGTCCTCCTATTGTAATTATCGACACTCTTCTCCCTATTTCCACAGCCTCTCGCCGGTCACCGACGCCGCGGCTTCCCCGTTCGAGCGGCGTCTTCATAGGCCTGAGCCCGTCGTTCCAGATCCTGAGCCGCGACGGCATAGTATTGCGACAGTTGCCTGGCTCCACTGACCCAGTCCGACTGAGGGCCGAAGAGTTGCTCGTACCTGACGGCGCTCTCGGCTATCGCGGCAGCCTTCTCTTTGAGGACCATCGCCTCGTCTCGGTAATAGCCTGCAATGGTCTGCTGATCCTGCGATGGACCGAAAGAAATCGTGTCGACCTTCTCAACAGGCTGTGAGCAGCCGGAAGCGGCGAGCGAACAGAGCAGGATCAGAACACCTTTTCCAACGTGGCTTGAGAGGGTCGCAGGCTGTCGTTGATTCATCGTAGCCTCCCTTGCGCGGGTCAGCGCATGGCGCCGACTATGGGAAAGACCGAGGGCATTGGCCTATCATCGTCACAAGCCTGACTGATGAAGACCCGATTGAAGCAAACATGCGTGTCGGCCTACTGAATCTGCTTGGAACAGTTCAACGTGTGCCTTGACTGCCCCTGAAAAAATCGATGATCGCCTTATTTTCCCCAGGCCATTCGGAATGTGTCCCCGTTCCTTCGCAGTAGCGTGTTGTGACATTATTCGTACAGCCCTTATACGTTACACAACCATCTGCGTCTTTTACTAGGCCTGCGGTATCGCAGCCGTTACAGGCGGCCCACCATTGTATCGCCTCTTTCCCATACCCAGGGAAATGGCGGTCCTTACTACTGTGCATAATCATCACGGGAAGCGGGTTCGGACATTGGTAGGCTTTCAAGTCTTCACCCCTGATACCCGCCGCGCTCGGAGCAATCGCCGCTGGAATATGTTTGGTGCCATTGATAAACGCGATGGCCATCGCCGCAGTCCCGCCATCGGAATGACCTGTGAGAAAAATCCGTTCCTTGTCGATACACCATTTCTTTTCGATTAATTCCGGTATTTCAGCAAGCTCCTCGATCGTTTTAGGAGTCATCGTCCGGTGATCGGCATAGGCCACGATAAACCCTGCCGCCGTCGCCTCTTGTGTAAGATGCATAAAGTCCTCTGACTCATATCGATTTGTTCGCGCCGGCGCATAAACCATGAGTAACGGATGGGCAATGTTTGAATTGTAATTAGCCGGCGTTCTGACCATATAGCGAATACCCGCCGCGGTCTGCTCATCATTGCTGGCGCCCGCAGTACCGGGTTTTGTTCCTGGGTCACAACGTCCTGTAGCACTGCCGACTGGATACACCGTCTCACTCAACGCATTATCAGGCTCCACAACTTCAGCATTGTTCTTTCCAGCAGGTTGAATCGCGCCCGCGCCGGAAAGGCCGATGACCAATAGACTTAATGCTACGGCAATGATCGTGGGACGGCCAGGCTGCTTTTGTCCGAAGCGTATCCATTCCGGCTTCACAATCCCAACCACTAACAGGGCGACCGAAAGGACTATCAGCACCCTGAAGATCATTAAGAGCGACTCGTTCATCGGTCTGACCTCGTATCGTTCACTGCGAGAGGATTAGGGGAAGGCCTGAAACTCTTCCGTATGCGCATAGGTCTACAATGGGCCGAGAAATGGGAATGTACCAAAAACCTGAGACTCCTTCACGACCGAAACAACACGGGCGACATCCATCTAGGTAGGAGGTCGCCCGTGTTTGACACTGAAAGCGCCGAAACTTTCTCTATTCTACCCGTCCGGTTGGCCGGCCCCGCACTTCTGCATCGAGAGCGCAGGGCCAGCCCACCGAACCAACGGCCTGACTTAGTACGGGATCACGTGCAAGCAGTCCTTGCTCTCATTGTTCCAGACCACGTCGCACAGGTTGGACATGCGCGCGACGATCTGCGCCGCCACCCCACCGGTCCCCCCGAACAGCCCGCACCAGCCCAGGGTCACAAAGCCCCAGTGCAAGGGCGCGGCAAAGAGTTCATCGACGAACCAGAACGCATGCCCCCACTCATTGAGACCCACATTCGGGAGAATCATCATCGGCCCGACGATCGCTCCCACTAAGGGGAACGAGATGCCCTTGC
>CAZGYZ010000316.1:0-3021 GCA_964530675.1 uncultured Nitrospira sp.
GAGAAACGCTTTGGCGCGTGGAAGCGAAAGGCGACAAAGACCGTTTCTGCGGGCAAGGCCTGAAGGTCAAGCAAGATAATCGTCCGGAGAAAGCTGAAATGACGAAGTATCCACGGAGCCCGAAAGCCCTGCTTGGCGGCATTGCCCACCTCGGGCGGTTTATCGATAAGATCCGCTTGCGGAACGCAGGTCAGATTCAGGACTACAACTACATCACGGTCGGTTTCGATAAGTACCTGGTCGATTTTCTCCAGATCGATCCAAAGGCCTTCGAGCAGCTAGTGTTGGCCGGCGGAACGGATGAGGAATTGCTTGCCTGGGTGAAGACCAACAGTCGAAAACCATCGGATCAAGAAATTGCGCAATGGAGCCAGGGACTCCTATCCTCCGGTCCTAAAGATGATGCGGCGCGCCAGCGTTTTCAGGGACGCCTTGATGAGATTGCGAAGAAGCGCGCGGTGCTGATCGCGTCCCTCCCTTCTGTCTCCACCTGGGCCGATGTGATTGAGCTGGATGAAGGGCGGATGTGACGGATCGTGCCGGACTCAGGTAAATAGGCTGAAGGGTTTTAGGGGGTAAGGTCCGTAGCCTGAACACCTGAATGTTACGATTTCTCCGTAAAACAAAGCCGGCAACAACCGAAGTTGTTGCCGGCTTCTCTTGCCCATAAATACTTAACGGCTGTGGCCTTTGCGGCCAGCCATGTCGTGCCGTAGGTCTCGCCGGTCTCCACGCCGGTCTTGGCGATCGTGTCGGAGATCCCGATGATCTTTCCGGAGATCCTGCCGGTCTTGGCGAATGTCTCGCCGATCTTGCGCAATCTGTTCCGGGCTCGCTCCTGATTGAACATCCTGCCGGAGATCTCGTCGATCACCCCGTAGCTCATTGCGGTCTTCGCGGATGTCTCGGCGATCTTCCCGAATGTCTTGACGGTCTTGACGCAGGTCGCGGCGGTCTTCCCGTACCTCTCCTCCCCCTGCATCGCTGTTTTGAGCCAAGGCGGGCTGTTGTGCCGCCACAAGGGTGAGTGCCAGACTTGCGAGCGTAATCCAGTGTCGTCCTTTCATCGATGCCTCCTGGTTATAATTGGGTTCGGCCTGCCTACAAAGCATAGCAGATCTGCGCGCAGGCCCACTTTGTCTTGTGGGTCACCCATGGTGCTAGGTATTGTTGACTCCAAATCTACGGGGGCTCTGCATTGGGTCTGAGGCAGAATGGAGGGAAAACCAGCCATCGTGCCTCAACTTCGTCGCAGATCAGCCCCAAACCAGGCCTCCCCCTCAATTTTCATGGGGGAAAATGGTTGTATTTTATTCTCGCTGTGGCATCGGCCTTGCGAGGGTGAGGATGATGCCATCTCAACATTCAAATCTGACTTCAAGGAGGATCAGTATGACCAGAACTGTGGCTTCATTGACGGCTGCCGCCGTGTTGTACGCCTTTACCAGTGCCTTGGCCCAAACGCCGGAACCGGCTCCGGTACCGACAGACCCGGCTCCTCAGGTCACGGCTCCGGCAACCGCGCCTGCTCCATCGATGGAAACACCAAAGGGTGACGGAGGTAAAGAGAAGCGTGGCGAGATGAGACGGGAACATCGGGAGAGAGGCAAGAGCGGGGAGCATCGGAAGGATGGTGAACATAAGCGCCGTGGGAAGCACCGGGACAAGCATGAGGACGGAGACAAGCATAGTGATCGTGGGAAGCACAAAGATCGGGAGAAGCATGGAGATAAGGACAAGCACGAAGATGGTGACAAACTCGAGAAGAACTAACCGATAACGCCCTCGGTCAACTCGAAACCAGGCGATCGGTCCTTCGGGGCCGGTCGCCTTCGTACTTTTGGAAATGTGAGGAAGATGGCGCGGAAACTATTTCGGCGCGTTGAATTCCGAACTTCGAACTTCAGATCGCGGCATTCTCACGTTTCACTTTTTACGTTTTACGATTCACGGGCCGACGGCGGCGAGCGTCGATGCCGGATAAGCAGGTATTTGAGTCAGAGGAAGGGCTGCTAGAAGATTTGTGACTCGTTCACGGTCTCCCTGACTGTATCGAAGAAACTCCACTCCGAAGTGGCCGTCTTTGCACCAGCGAATTACCGAGACTTCCACGGCCAGGGGCGTTGGTTCCTGCGCAACAGCAATCCGCAGAGCGAGATAGGCCCCCGCATTCATCACGATGTCGCTACGCATTCTGCAGCCAGTGGGGGAGAGGTCGAACAAGACCCCTTCTCCGGTCCCGGTATCGCATTGGATACTCGCCGGGTAGTGAACTGGAACTCGCAGATGACCTCGTGGTTGCATCGACATAATCTCCGTAGATAAGGCTACTTGTAAGTATCGGCAGAGGCAAGGAAAACTTGATTTTTTATAGATGTAACGATGAGACGAAAACTGAGGGTGAGAATTACGCGGCGACTTTGTTGAGCAGTTTCTTCACTTCTACATGGGCGAAGATCACATCGGGCTCACGCTGAAGGGCTTCGTAGTAACTCCGTTCAAAACCGTCTCCTTCCTCTGAAGGACGGATGAGGGATCGGGCTTCTATCAGAAAGTGTTCCACCTCAACAAGCGATAGCTCGGACTTGTCATCCAGGAGTTCATCGATGCGAACAATCAGCTGCGATATGGGGTGAAGCCAGGTAAACCAAGGATCGTTCAACACCAAATGCAGCAGCTCGCTGGTTGACTCAACACGGCCATTGATGCGCTCATAGGTGACTTGCTCTGCCAGGATGAGGGCCTTGTGAAGACTCAAGAGGCTGCTCCGCACGTCGAGGATTTTCTCGCGGAGAAGGGAGGACTTCTTGATCGAGTTCTTCTGTGATACGGACGCCATGAAATTACTTTAGCAGGTTATTTTTAAAATGGTGGCCGCTATAAATAAAATTTAGTCAGGAGGTCGATCCCTGTTGCTACGTGAATATCGGCACATTCATTCTTGTACTGTAGCAGACTGTAGAAAAAAATCGTCGGCGTAAGCAGACTGTTATTTGGTTTGTTTGGTTTGTCTTGTTTATT